>JAURNL010000001.1 GCA_030830205.1 Crocinitomicaceae bacterium
CAATTTGCCGATTACATTTGGCCAGGTCTCAATCAACTTTTTACGGAAGTTTCTAGATCTAATTACCTTTCTAATGGGAAGTGGCCTGTTAGCTGTGTCATTCGTGTACCAATTGGCGCATATGGCTCTGGCGGACCCTATCATTCATCAAGCGTAGAGTCCGTATTAGCAAATATTCGCGGAATTAAAGTAGTGTATCCCTCAACAGGTGCAGACTTAAAAGGATTATTAAAAGCTGCATTTTATGACCCTAATCCGGTTGTCATACTCGAACACAAAGGACTTTATTGGTCTAAAATTGCCGGGACCGAAGGAGCCATGAGTATTGAGCCAAGTTCAGATTATATCGTGCCAATTGGTGTGGCCAGAACAGTACTTTCTGCTTCCTCCAAAGCAGAACAGGAAGGTTCTTCAATCGGTATAATAACATACGGTAGAGGTGTTTATTGGAGCTTGGAAGCTGCCCGTGAGTTTGAAGGAAAAGTAGAAATCCTAGATTTGCGGACTATTAATCCACTCGATATGCCTGCGATGGAGTCTCTTTGTGAGCGTCACGGTAAAATATTACTTGTGACTGAAGAGTCCATTGAAAATTCTTTTACGCTTGGAATTGCTGGAAGACTGCAGCAATCGTGTTTTGCTCATCTGGATGCACCAATTCAAATTGTTGGTTCTGTAGATGCTCCAGCAATCCCTCTAAATTCTGGTCTTGAAGCAGCCATGTTGCCCAATGCACAAAAAGTTTCAAATGCGATTACCAAATTACTGAACTTTTAACCAATGGAATTCAAAGAAATAATCGGAGCCGTGGCTCAATTTCACGATGCTTTTGGCATCCAAAACAATGATCAACCTACAGCAAAGCTAACTTCTTCCGATGTTCAATTGCGTTATGACCTCATGAAAGAAGAAAATGAAGAGTATTTAGAGGCAGCCAGAAATGGGGACTTGGTAGAGATTGCCGATGCCCTAGGAGATCAACTGTATATTCTTTGTGGTACTATATTGCGACATGGACTACAGGATAAAATTACGGAGGTTTTCAATGAAATTCAGCGATCTAATATGAGTAAGCTGGATGCAAATGGAAGACCAATTTATCGCGAAGATGGCAAAGTGCTCAAGTCCGAACTTTACTTCAAGCCAGACATTGCTAAAATTCTTAAATAATGACCGATCTTTCCATCTATTTTCAACCTGTTGTCATTGATGCAGCTTATAATGCCGCTCAACTCGGCAGTCAGATAACCATCTTTAATTCGACTTTTCCTGACTTAAATGGACCGGGCTGTGCGCTTATAAGTGTTCCCGAGTATAGAGGTACTCAAGAAGAACAGGTAGCAGCTTTAAATTTTCGGTCAAGTTTATATACATTACATCCCGAAGCAAATTGGGATAAACCAATCTACGACCTCGGGGAGATAAAACCTGGAGCTACCATAGCAGATACTTATTTTGCACTCGCAAACGTTGTGAGTGAATTAGTAAAGAGACAAATTATTCCAATTGTTATTGGTGGCGGACAAGATCTCACCATGGCAATGTACAATGGCTATGAAAAACTAGAACAATTAGTTAATAGTTGTAGTATAGATCGGAGCCTCGATATAGGGAGTGGAGACGAAGCACTTCATTCACACAACTACCTGAGCCATATGTTGTTACAGCGACCTTGTTATTTGTTCAATCATGCCGTAATTGGTTTGCAACAACCTTATGCAGCGGCTGCTGAACACGACCTTTTTGACAAACTTTTCTTTGATATCTGTCGACTGGGTGAATTTAACCAAGATTTCAGATTGGCAGAACCTCACTTACGCAATGCAGATCTCATTAGTTTTGATTTACAATCCATTAAATCCGGCGAAATGGGTAGCCAACGAGGTGCGCCAAATGGATTTACGGCAGTTCAATTTTGTCAAATGGCCAAATATGCAGGCATTTCAGATAAAGTTACAAGTATTGGATTCTTTAGCGAAGAAGCTTTAAATACCTTAGGCCTAGGTCTGTTATCCGAAGGAATCTGGTATTTTTTACAGGGCTATTTTAGTCGTGTTGGAGATTTCCCTTTTGGTAGTAAAGCAGATTATACAAAGTTCACCGTTTTTATGGATGAGGTTTCCAGAGAGCTTGTGTTTTTTAAGAGTAATAAGTCTGCCAGATGGTGGATGGAGGTTCCGTACCCGCCTCAAAGTGGCTCTCGTTACGAGCGCCATCACATCATTCCTTGCAACAAGTCAGATTACGACAATGCCATGAAAAATGAACTTCCAGATTTGTGGTGGAAGACCTACCAGAAATTAGGCTAAGCTTTTTATTAAAAAGCCTTTTATTTTCCATTAGAATTCTTTACTTTAGCACCTTGAAATTGTCGTATTCTATGAAAATACGACTCTTTTACACATGCTAAACTAAGCTTATGCTATTGAATAACAGACTACTAACTGCTGCTTTTTCTGTTTTGTTGTTTACGTCCTACGCACAACAAGATAAGCTTGTCACGCACTTCATGTTTGACAAAATGAGCATCAACCCGGGGAAAACCGGTATTGACATGTACAACGGAATTTGTGCAACTTCTATTTACAGAAACCAATGGGATAAAGTGAATGGGGCTCCTAATTCTGCTGTCCTCAATGTTGAATCTAACCTTTCTAGATTTTTTCCTGGTGGGGTTGGGGTAAATTTTTACCATGATGCAATTGGATTTTCACGTCAAAATACAGTGCTTCTTAATTACTCTTATCCTGTTCAAATTGGTCGTATTGGCGTATTGGGTGTGGGTGTAGGTCTAGGTATAATGAACTATGGAATGGATCCGGTTTGGGTTCCACCAACAACAATCAATGACCCTTCATTACCAACCGGTTTTACAGCAACATCACTTGATGCGAACTTTGGTTTGTATTTCCAGGCTAAAAACTATTACGCAGGTTTTTCTTCGACTCATTTATCTGAATCTGATTTATCCGCAGACCCTTCAAACTTGGCGCTTTCGTTCCAAACGGCTCGTCACTATTATTTGATGGGTGGTTACATTTTTAAAGATGCATTTGGAACCGGTAATAACATTGATGCACAAATGTTAGTTCGCACAGATCTCATCAAATTCTCTGTAGATTTCAATGCTAGATACATGATGGAGCTCGGAGGAAATCCGGCTTATGGCGGACTTACTTTCAGAACTTCAGACGCTGTCGCTTTGATGGTGGGTTATTCACCAATCCCGAATTTTAACTTCGGTTATTCATATGACATCAACGTAAACAAATTAGCTAGTATTTCTAGAGGATCTCACGAAATGATGGTGAAGTATTGTTATTTCTTGCCGCCGCCACCAAAAACGAAAGCAAGACACCCTCGTTGGTTATAAGAGGAAAAAGTGTAACCATTTATATTGTTCTTACGTTATACCCAGAATTAAACCTGTAGCAAGTTACTTGGGAGTAGGTCAGAACCAAAAACAAACGAATGAAAAAGTATTTAAGTTTTCTCTTTGTTCTTAGCTTCATGTACGCTTGTAGCGACATAGAAGGTAATTTAGTAGGTGTGAGTGGTAGAGACACCTGGTATCCAGACGTCCTCGGTCCTGGAAAAGTTCCGCTTGGCATGGTTTACGTGCCTTCAGGTGCTTATCAGGCCGGCGAAGACGACGAAGACATCATGGGATTCCATACGGCGCGTAAGCGTACCGTATCGGTTCCTGCCTTCTACATGGACGCCACCGAAATTTCGAACAACGAATACCGCCAATTTGTACATTGGGTGCGTGACTCCATTGCACGTGAGAAATTGTATCGCCGTAGCTACGACGAAGAAGCAGAACGTTGGGTGAATATTCCTGATAATTTCTTCAAAGAGCCTTATCGTACCCTTATGGCGATGGGTTCTGATGTTCAAGGAGGTAACACTCCCTTCCAGTTATTTATGGATTCAACAAATGGCGCAGAGGTAGACAAAACTATCATGACTATGTTGGGTAATTACGATAAATCAAAAGGAAAAGGAAAAACCTTGGTTAATGGTTTTCGTTACGATCAAAAGAAATACGGAATCACCAATGGTCCTGACCAAAAATTTGATGTTGTCATGTCTGACGACGATTTACGCGGGATTTTCCAAATGTATAGCGGAGCCTCTAAGAAAAATGCTCCTGATAAAACAAGCGCTAAAGGCGGTTCTTCTAAGACTAAATACAACCAAGGTGGCCGCATAGAAAATCGAAAATACTTCACATTAAACTGGTTAGAACCAGTAGATTACGAAGATCCAGAAATTGCATTTATGCTTTCTGACATGTACTTGAGTGAAGCTGAACGATTCTACAACCGTCGCGAAATTGACACTCGCTTACTTTACTTCGACTATTACTGGATTGATTACAAAGAAGCAGCACGTAGAGGAAAAGTTATTACTAAGGCCATTGATGCCCGTAAAACCTTCGCATACGACAGTTTAGACAATGAAGCTCAAAACACACTATATCAGCGTTCAAGACGTGAGCCATTAGGTAAAGATTATAAGTCAAATGATCTTCACCGTTCTACCCTAATGACCATGGATCAAAACACCAATAAAGTTTGGGTTGATACCACAGGTTACACAGAACAATGGTCTGAGTTCAGCAAAATTAATGACACGAACTCCCTTCGTGGCACTATCCTTCAGAATCCGGGTCAAGATTTAGACCTAGGCTTTACAAATAGTAAGGGTGCTCACAATGCTATTAGAGGGCATTCAGACCGCTCGCGTTTTATCATCAAAGAACGCATCAACATTTATCCTGACACACTGTGCTGGGTAAGAGATTTTACATATGCAAATAAATCTGCTATGACTCAGAATTACTTCTGGAACACAGCCTACGATAATTATCCGGTTGTAGGAGTTACCTGGTCACAAGCCAAAGCCTTCTCTGTTTGGCGTACTCAAATCTTTCATTCTTGGTTACAATCAAACGGTGACTTGTTTGTAAATGATTTCCGCCTTCCTACAGAATCAGAGTGGGAGCGTGGTGCAAGAGGTGATCTAGATAATATGCAGTACCCATGGGGTGGTCCATATATCCGTAATTCAAGCGGTTGTTTCTTGGCTAACTTCAAGCCAATGCGCGGTCGTTATTTTGAAGACGGTGGTTTCTACACTGTTAAAGTATACAGTT
The DNA here is from genome assembly GCA_030830205.1 of Crocinitomicaceae bacterium. Classification (GTDB taxonomy): domain Bacteria; phylum Bacteroidota; class Bacteroidia; order Flavobacteriales_D; family Crocinitomicaceae; genus UBA952. Next base: position 5,162 of record JAURNL010000001.1, read on the forward strand.
ACAATCCAAACGGTTTTGGTTTGTATTGTATGGCAGGAAATGTTGCAGAGTGGTGCTCAACTGCATACGATGAATCAACTTATGAATTTGCGCATGACATGGCTCAAGATTTTGAATACGATGCCAAGGATGGTGATGCTCCTGTGAAAAAACGTAAAGTTTTACGCGGTGGTTCATGGAAAGACATAGGTTACTACCTTATGAATGCAACAAGAACTTACGAATATCAAGATACCGCGAAGAGCTATATCGGTTTCCGTAACTCAATGACACATTTAGGTCGTGGAGGTAAAGATATCGAACAAGAAAACGGTGAAGAGATTCAAACAGATATTATCCTAAACTAAACTATAAACTATAATTCAATTAATTTCTAAATTCTAAAAAACAAAAATTATGAGTGGTAATGGTGGATTTTTTGCTTCACGCAAGTATAAATTGATTACAAAGTATGTAACGGGTTATGGAGCATCAGTGGTAATCCTTGGTGCACTATTTAAAATCATGCACTGGCCTGGGGCGGATCAAATGCTAATTGTTGGTTTGATTACCGAATCGCTTATTTTTGCCTTCATTGCAATGGAACCACTTCATGAGGAGGTAGATTGGACGCGTGTTTTTCCTGAATTAGGAGTCGAAGAGAATAATGATGAGAATCGTCTTTTACCACTATTGAAAAAAGGTGGTATGGGAGGCGGCGGCGCTGCTGATCAACTAGCTAAAGAATTAGATAAAGCAGGTATTGACCAAGCATTATTAGCTAAATTGAAAGATGGAATGTCAAATTTAGCAGACAATGCAAAGTCTCTAGGAGCTATTTCTACTGCCGCTGGAGCTACTGACTCTTATGTAAAGAGTTTAGAATCTGCTTCTGAAGGCTTGAGTAAATTGACTGAGCAATATGCTTCTTCTGCTAATGCAATTGCAGGAATCGCAGGGGAAGGCCAAAGTAATTTTGGCGCTGAAATGCAAAAATTAGGTCAAAACCTCGGCGCATTGAATAACGTCTATGAACTTCAATTGAAGTCTTCACAGGATTATCTTGAAAGCATGCAACAAATGAGTAGTTTGCAAGAAAATATCAAAGGAATTATGGCAGACCTTTCTGCATCTGCGAAAGATACGGCTTCTTACCGCGAAAACATGGCCATGTTGTCTCAAAATCTAACTGATTTGAACAACGTATATGGTAACATGTTGCGTGCAATGAGAGGTTAATCCCTTTCTTTAAATGTTTATTTAGTAGTAACAAATTAAAAATTAAAGAAAATGGCAGGTGGTAAGGAAACCCCAAGACAGAAGATGATTGGTCTCATGTACTTGGTATTGACTGCACTTCTTGCGTTGAATGTGTCAAAGCAAATTCTAGATGCTTTTGTAGCTATCGAAGACAACATTCAGCGAGGAAGCGTCACACAATACGAACGCGGTGAATCAGCTAAAGGATCCCTAATTCAAGAATTAAGTGGGGTAACCAAAGATGAAGCAGGTCGAGCAAAGGCTGAAAAAATAAAGAAATACCTTGGCATGATTAATAAAATCGACAAAAATGTTGGAGATTTTATTAAATATGTTGATGACCTTAAATTGGAGTTAATCGGAAAGGTTGAAGGTCCAGAAAAGGTTAAGCAAGCCAAAATGAATGACAAGGAAAGTATTGTCTGGAAACATTACGATGCAAAGCATCCTTTGCTGCCGGCACGCTTATATTTACAGGCAATTCAAACCAAGGATAACTTCGATATTCCAATGCACGAAATTGTTGGTTCTGAGATTTCAAAAGTTGACCCAACAAAAAAAGGTAAGAAACTCTGGGAACTATACAAAGGCTTGCGTACTTCAATAGTAGAAATTTCAGGAAACTATCGAGAAGGTGATAAAAACCTCTGGAAGGTAAAAGTGAAGGAAATAAATGATTTTGAAGATTTCAAGGATTTAGATAAACAAATTTTGAAAATGTTCAATGCTGCTGGTAATAAATTAAATCCAGAAGATTTGCCATCGCTTGTCTCTATTTATCAAGAGCTAACGAAACAAGAATTTGCGGATCATCACGAGGCAAAAAACATCCATTGGCTAGGTCGCACATTTGATCACGCTCCATTAGTAGGTGCATTGGCTTCATTGAGTTCTATGCAAAATGAAATTCTTGCTGCTCGTGCTAAAGCCGTTAACTTACTGAAATCAAAAGTAACAACAGGTGAATTCTCATTCAACAAAATTCAAGAATTGGTGAGTGGTCCTGGAGTTGCTACAGCAGGAGAGGAAATTGAATTACTTGTGACTATGGCTGCATACGATTCAGATAAAAATCCGAGTGTTACAACAAGCTCTGGTAATGTAGTCATTGAGTCTGGTATTGGGCGTATAAAAATGAAGGCTGGCAACACTGATATGAAAGTAAATGGTACAGTTACCATCACCAATAAGTCTGGTGTTCCTTACACTAAACCATGGGAATGGAAGGTAGCAGTTGTTAAGGCACAAGGATCCATTTCTCTTCCAGAGATGAGTGTTTTATACAAAGGTTGGAATAACAAAGTGGTTCCGGTTGTAGCTGGTGCTGTAAGTTCTTCAATTACTGTAAATGGAGGTACTGCTACAAAGGCTTCTTGGACAGATGCAGATGGTAATCGTTACGATGGTTATTATGTAACGGTAACAGGTGCGTCTAAGTTTGTAACCATCGCTTTGA
>JAURNL010000058.1 GCA_030830205.1 Crocinitomicaceae bacterium
AAATATTCATACCACCATCCTGCATGTTGAAACGCAGGAATAACACTTTGAGTAGTAACTGCAAAATTGGCCATTGAAACACCATTCATGGTAGAATGACTCATCGTCATTCTTTTGGCTGCACCTGTCAAGCTGTATTGGAAATTAAGGGATCTAAAAGTTTCATAATTATTACGGAGAAACAAGGTTGCTGCATAAACGTCATACAGTTGGCGGCGACGCGCTTGAGTGTAGTAATTCCACAATATGGGTTTGTTACAAACCCTACATGGATTGTCTATAGAAATATCGTAACCTAATTCTTGAAATTGCCAAAGCATTTTTGGACCTGGTTGCGTCAATAAAATGACGGCAAGTCCTTGTGCTCTTCCAAGTGCTGTGTATAAATCTCTGGCATTGTGCGAAGAATTAGTATTGTTGCCATAGGTGAGCGCTTCAAACATGGTGCGCTCTTCGTCATGACTTTCAGCATAAGAAACTAAATGAGGAACTGACCAACCGCGATTACTGTGTATTCCTGAACTGATGTTACTTGAATTTGTGAATCCCATGAGGGCCTCTTGATAGCCATGTGTTACATTGCCCCAGAGCATCATTCCATAGTCAGCAAGTTGTTCTTCCTCTGCGTTATCGCACCAATGCTCTAAGATTAAATAGGCATTAGATTTATAACTCCAAATTTCGTCGGCCATACGTTTGAGTAGGTTGATGCGCTCCATACTATAACTATTGCCATTATTCACAAACCCCTTCGTGTAGTCGAAGCGGAAACCATCAATGTTGTACGTTTCAATCCAATAACGATTTACCTGATCGATATAGTTTTGAGTCGCTAGACGCGTATGGTCAAAATCATATCCCCAACAATATGGTTCGTGAGGGCAAATAGCATTGAACCATGGGCTATTTGCAGCAGGGCGTGCATTCGCGGCATCCCAATACATATTAACCATCGGATTTTGTCCAAATGCATGATTGAACACCATGTCAACTATTACAGCAATTCCTCTGCCGTGGCAAGAATCCACAAACTCCTTGAATTTCTCCGGAGTGCCGTAGTATTTATCAAGTGCCATATGAAAAGACGGATTGTAACCCCAACTTTCATTATTTTCAAACTCGCCAGGAGGCATGAGTTCAATAGCATTGATACCAAGCTTACTCAAGTAATCAAGTGTGTCAATCAAGGTTTGATAATTTCGCTTTGCTACAAAATCACGAACGAGTAATTCATAAATCACTAAATCTTTCTTTTCAGGCGCTGTAAACGTATTATTAGTCCAAACAAATGGAGCGACTGCCGTTTGCAAAACAGTCACAAAACCAGTTGTTTGCCCTACAGGATATGCTAGGGGATTTGGATACGTTTGTGCATTTATGTTGTTATCATTATTGGGGTCTAAAATCAGTGGGCTCATTGGGTCAGCTAAACGCATGCTACCATCAATAAAATATTGATAGCCATATTTCTGACCCGGATTAAGTCCTGTAATTTCAAGCCACCAGGTTTGGTTATTAGTTGCTAAATTCATATGATAATTTGTCGTTGGCATCCAATTATTAAAGTCGCCAATGACATAGATATGTTCCTTTTGAGGGGCAAATAATTGCAAAACAACGGTTGTATCGTTGATATAATTGATGCCGTTTTTTAAATTGGTATAGGAAGGGTCTTGCGGAACCACTAAAGGGTTTACTGTATAGTAAGTTGAATCAGTTACTTGAGTTGTGCCATTATCGGCGATAAGCTCAAGTAAATGCGTTCCTGAAACACTTGCATTTAGGGTGTAACTTAATTGAGTAGTATTGGTAACGGTTTGTAATGTTTGTCCGTCATCTTTTAGCGTGAGCGTACAAATTTGATTAGCTGATGCCTCAATATTTAATTGCTCGTTGAGATTTAGAATACTATTTGCATCAGGATGAAAAAACTGAGCTAATAGACCTGCATTCAATGGGTAAATATCATAATAGATATCACTTCCATCGGTGGATCTACCAACGATTGACCCAGAAGCATTTCTAAAAACGAAAGCAAACTTGAGCACGTTTGTTCCAGTTGGAAATCCGTAAAATTGGTCGATGTCTATTGTGATTGTATGCTTGTTATTGCCAATATTGGTCATGGCTACTTGAGGATCAACTGTTCCCCAATTACCCTGAACAAATTGCCAATTTGTAGGGGAAGTACTTGCAGAGGTAATGAGACCTGCATGCGCATAAATTTGATTTTGGCCAACCAATACTCCATTTCCTTGGGTTGCATCATAGGTGATGGTGACTACATCATTTACATTCGGGAATGCCGGATTTAGTTCAAGTATTTGAGCAAGAAACGAATTTGAACAAAATAGGAGTCCAATAAATAAAAAAATCTGTGTCTTCATGTTAAAGAAATTTATCAAAAGGCTGACTTAAAGACTAAAAAAGCCCGGGTGAAACTCACCCAGGCTTTTGAAATCTAGTGATTTTGGCTTATTGTTTGATCAATTTACCAGTAGCAACTTTATCACCTGCAACAACGTTGTAGATGTATGAACCTGCCTGAAGAGCAGTTGTGTTCATTTCTACTGTTGTCAAAGCGGAAGTAGCTACAGTTTGAGTAGCAACTGCTTTTCCAGCAAGGTCAAAAATTGTTACAGTCGCAACAGCAGCATTGTTTGCTTCAAATGTGAAGTTGACTACATCAGTTGCTGGGTTTGGAGCAACAGTTAGGTTAGTGATTGCGTTTTCAGCAACAGACACACCACATGCTGTACAAGCATCCCAAACGTAACAAACAGTTCCAGGCATAAGGGTATAAGTACGGTTGATGTTACCACCACCATCATCAACACCACAAGAGTCAACTGCAATTGTGTTAGCTGCGTCAACACCTTCATTCATACCCCAATCTCCGTTTACAAACTTGTAGAATTGTGTTGCACCTAATGAAGCAACTGGATAAGAAACTGTGATTGACCAGATGTTGTTACCTTCATCTGTCATTGCAGAGTTAGCATCAGCAGGTGACCAGTTAGCAACTGGACCAGCTGCAACTTCACCACCATTATCTGTAAAGTTACCACCAACACGAATACCATTTGGATCCAATGTATTGGCAACAAGGTAATCAGTTACATCTACTTTGTAAGTTACATCAAAACTAGTTTGGAAGCTGTACATACCTGTTGTACGATTGAAAAGTACCAAATAAGTACCATCAGTAACAGGGATGTTTGGTCCGTCTTGAACACCTACACCTGCAGGGAAATCTGCTGCACCCCAGTTGATAGCCCAATCGTCATCTTGACGGAATTTAGCTTCACCAGCAACGCAGGTTACGATACCACCGTACATTTCACCATCAACAGTAATCATGTCTACATCTACCGACCAATCATATGGTGGAACTGCAGATCCAATGATGCCTACAGACGGGAATTGTGCGAAGGCAGTTGCTCCTAAAACAAGAGCAGTTAGAAGTGTAAAAATTTTCTTCATACTTAATTAATTAATAGGTTAATAATACTTAGTGTCAACTTGACAAGTTCAAAAATAAAAAAATATTTCTAATTCTTGTAACTTCAAAAATAATTTGAAATGGTAAGTTATGATCTTAGTGTTAATTCAAAAACACCAAGGTCCACTGTATATGGTCTTGTTGGCTATTGTAGGAGATAAGACTGGTTCATGCTCAAAAATTCCAAAAACGCTCGAACCGCTGCCCGACATTGAGGCATATACTGCACCCAATTCATATAAATCCTCTTTTAATTTTGCAATTGATGGGAAAGCCTTGAATACTGATGGTTCAAAATCATTCTTTATGTCTTTGAATCCGTCTATTTCCATTGCATCAACTAGAGATGTGCGGTGTGCAATTGGATGAACACCCGCATACGCAGCTGCGGTAGACACATGAATCTGCGGATTACAAAGCACTAAAAAAACAGATTTATTGAAAGGCTTAAGTTTGGTTAAAATTTCACCTCTACCTTGTGCAAGCTGGATTCCTCCTTCAATAAAGAAAGGACAATCACTTCCTAATTCAGCAGCAAATTGTTCTAATTCTTTATTTTGGAAACCCAACCCAAACATCTCGTTTACACCCAATAGTATATAACTAGCATCGGCTGACCCTCCTCCTAAGCCTGCCCCTACAGGGATTTGTTTACGCAAATGAATACGTAAGTGAGGAAAGGATCTATGCGCGCGCAACAAGTTAATGGCTTGTTCACATAAATTGGATTTGCCATTTGAAGGAACATGAATTCCTGACTGTTCAAAACTATCAAAAGTATCCTCTGTAATTTCAATAATGTCACATAATGGAGTTTCTGCCATGATTGTTGCAATTTCATGATAGCCATCTGGACGCTTGGCAATAATTTGTAAACCTAAATTGATTTTCGCTGGAGGATACAAGATCATGGTGTAAAGATAAGCAATTGACGAAAATCCTTATTTTTGTTGTTCGAAACATAAAAATATGAGTACTACCTATCTGGATTTTGAAGAACCATTGCGCGAACTTGAAGAGCAAATTGAGCAAACCAAAGCACTTGGTGAGCAAACGCAAGTTGATATGCAAGACAAGATTACAGAGTTAGAACAGGTGCTTGCTGCCAAAACTAAAGAAGTATTTGCCAATTTAACTCCTTGGCAACGCGTTCAACTATCGAGACATCCGGATAGACCTTACACCTTGGCATATATCGAAGCTCTTACAAATGGCCAATTTCAAGAATTACACGGCGATCGCAATGTAAAAGACGATAAAGCAATGGTTGGAGGATTTGGCTTACTTGATGGCAAAACAGTAATGTTTATTGGTCAGCAAAAAGGTATCAATACAAAAATGCGTCAATACCGGAATTTTGGCATGCCTAATCCCGAAGGATACCGCAAGGCTTTACGCCTGATGAAACTTGCTGAAAAATTCAATAAACCAATTGTTACATTCATTGATACGCCTGGGGCATTTCCCGGTTTGGAAGCAGAGGAACGTGGCCAGGGCGAAGCTATTGCGCGCAATATTTACGAAATGATGCGCCTCAAAGTTCCAGTCATCTGTGTTATAATAGGTGAAGGTGCTTCTGGTGGTGCACTAGGAATTGGTGTTGGGGATAAAGTTGTAATGCTCGAGAATACATGGTATTCTGTTATTTCTCCTGAGAGCTGTTCCTCTATTCTATGGCGCTCTTGGAATTATAAAGAAATTGCTGCATCAGCTCTCAAATTGACGTCAACGGACATGAAACAAAATGGTTTAGTTGACGACGTCATACACGAGCCGAGTAATGGCGCACACCGTGAGAAAGAACAAATGTTCCAGATTCTCCGAGATAAACTCAATGATTATCTCCTAGAACTTAATCAAAAACAGCCAGATGAGCGCATCAATGAGCGCATAGAAAAGTTCAATAATATGGGCTTCTGGAAATAAACTACAAATGAACGCGCTACTCGCTACGCCCATTGCCTATCTCAAAGGAGTTGGACCACAAAAAGCGCAAATACTGCAAGAAGAACTTGGAATCTTCACATTCCAAGATCTCCTATATCATTATCCATACCGATACCAGGATCGTAGTACCTTTCATGATATTGCACTGATTAGAACTGAAGATCAATATGTACAACTAAAAGGCCGTTTTACCCACATCAGCGAGATGGGAAGCGGTAGACACAAAAAATTACAGGCACGTTTTAGTGATGGTTCTGGTTCAATTGATCTTATTTGGTTTCAAGGTTTTCATTGGATCAAAAATAACCTCAATGTTCAAGATGAATTTATTGTCTTTGGTAAACCTAAATTTTTCCAAAATAATTGGAATATTGCCCATCCTGAACTGCTCAAAGTAGTACCTGGAATGGAACGAAAAGGATTTGAAGCATTTTATCCAAGCACAGAAAAATGTCAACACAAAGGACTAAATAGCAAAGGAATAAGTAAGTTAATTGCCAACCTTTTTGAACAATTAGCACATCAAATTCCCGAGACTTTACCAAATGACATATGTACGGATCTCAACTTATTACCACGAATTAAAGCACTTAGAGAAATTCATCAACCTACTTCTGAAGTATTTATAAAGACAGCCAGATACCGACTAAAATGGGAGGAATTATTTTTTTTACAACTTGAACTTCTACTTCGTAAAGGGATTCAAAGTAAAAAACTAAAGGGTTACGCGTTACAAGAAGTGGGGTCCGCTTTTAATGAATTTTATAAGAATCACTTGCCTTTTGAGCTTACTTCTGCTCAAAAACGCGTCCTCAAAGAAATAAGAAAAGATCTTGGCGATGGCAGTCACATGAACCGCTTATTACAAGGTGATGTTGGCAGTGGTAAAACCCTGGTAGCCTTATTGAGCTTATTACTGGCCATTGGAAATAATTTACAAGGCGCTTTAATGGCCCCTACTGAGATACTAGCTAATCAACATTTCATCGGTATATGTGACTTACTTGCAAGCATGGAAATTCGAGTAGCGCTGCTAACAGGGTCCACCAAAAAAGCGGAACGCATTCAAATTCACGAAGGACTGCAAAGTGGAGAAATTCAATTACTTATTGGTACACATGCTTTATTAGAAGATACTGTTCAATTTAAAAATCTTGGATTAGTAGTCATAGATGAACAACATCGGTTTGGGGTTGCACAAAGAGCTAAAATGTGGCGTAAAAACAGTATTCCTCCTCATGTATTAATTATGACTGCCACCCCGATCCCCCGTACTTTAGCTATGACTTTTTATGGCGACCTTGATGTATCCGTTATAGACGAATTACCTCCGGGTCGAAAGCCCATTCAAACCATTCATCGCAGAGAAAATCATCGGTCTAAACTTTTTGCTTTTATAAAGGAACAACTACAACTTGGACGGCAGGCTTATGTGGTATACCCATTAATACAAGAATCCGAAAAACTAGATTTTAAAAATCTGGAGGATGGCTACGCTCAAATTGAAGACTTCTTTACACCATTAGGTTACCAAATTAGCATGGTTCATGGAAAAATGAAACCTACCGATAAGGACGCGGCTATGCAAACCTTTGTACAAGGTCGAACCCATATTATGGTAGCTACAACTGTTATTGAAGTTGGTGTAAATGTACCGAACGCATCTGTTATGGTGATTGAAAGTGCAGAACGATTTGGGCTTTCACAGTTACATCAATTACGTGGTCGTGTAGGGCGAGGTGCTGAGAAATCTTATTGTATTTTGATGACTGGAGATGGAATTTCCAAAGAAGCTCAAAAACGCATGGATACAATGGTTTCAAGCAACGATGGATTTGTATTAGCAGAAGTTGATTTACAATTAAGGGGTCCGGGTGATCTAATGGGCACCCAACAAAGTGGCGCACTGGCATTAAAAATCGCTGATCTAGCTAAAGATGGACAGCTCGTACAATTAGCCAGAGATAAAGCACGTGAAATCTTAGAAGACGACCCACAACTCATTCAACCCAAGCACATCCTTCTAAATCAAGCCTTACGTGAAGTCTTAAAGAATAAACCTAACTGGGGTAGAATTTCTTAGTTTATTATAATAAAAAAAGGACGGCTTATGCCGTCCTTTTCATTTGATGTAAGGCTTAAATCGAAAAGCTTATTGAGCGTCTTCCATTAATTCCTCGTAAGCTTCTTTAGAGCCCACAATAAGGTTTTGGAAGTTGCGCACACCTGTTCCGGCAGGAATGAGGTGACCCACAATTACATTTTCTTTCAAACCTAATAAATGATCTTCTTTCCCAGAAATCGCAGCTTCGTTAAGAACTTTTGTAGTCTCTTGGAAGGATGCAGCTGAGATGAAAGATTGTGTTTGAAGTGAAGCGCGAGTTATCCCTTGTAGTAAAGGAGTAGATGTCGCTGGAATAGCCTCACGTGCCTCGATGAGTTTTTTATCTTCACGCTTCAAACGTGAATTCTCATCGCGTAGACGACGGACGCTAACCAATTGTCCTTTGTGAAGTTCAGTAGAGTCTCCGGCATCAATGACAAACATTTGACCATACAACTCGTCATTTGCTTCCATGATATCTGCTTTATGAACGCTTTGACCTTCAAGGAAGCGAGTATCACCAGAGTCAATGATTTCTGCTTTCAACATCATTTGACGTACAATTACTTCAAAGTGCTTGTCGTTAATTTTTACACCTTGCAAACGGTACACTTCTTGAATCTCATTGACAATATACTCTTGTACTTTTGTCGGACCTTCAATGTTGAGGATATCGTTTGGTGTAATTGCTCCATCCGAAAGTGGTTGCCCTGCACGTACATAATCATTTTGTTGTACGAGAATGTGCTTTGATAGTGGCACTAAATACTTTCGAACTTCTCCAAGTTTAGAGGTAATAATGATTTCTCGGTTACCTCTTTTAACTGTTCCATAGGTTGCTGTACCGTCAATTTCAGAGACAACAGCAGGATTTGATGGATTTCTTGCTTCGAATAATTCCGTTACACGTGGTAAACCACCGGTAATATCACCTGTTTTACCAGCCGAACGAGGAATCTTTACAAGGATATCACCTGCTACAATTTTATCTCCTTCTGCAACAGAAATGTGCGCATTAACCGGAATGGAATATTCGCGAAGTATTTCTTTTGTTTTTGGATCTATAATATGGATAGCTGGAGATTTTTTCTTGTCACGAGATTCAATAATTACTTTTTCAGTAAATCCTGTTTGCTCATCGACTTCTTCACGGTACGTGATGTTTTCAATAACTCCGTCAAAAACAACCTTACCTGCAACCTCACCAATGATCAACGCATTGTATGGATCCCATTTACAAATAACATCTCCTTTTTTGATTTTGGAGTTGTTTTGAACCATCAAATCAGAACCGTAAGGGACATTTGCCGTCATGACAACAATACCTGTTTTTTCATCTGTAATACGCAACTCTGCAGAACGACCTACGACAATTACGCGATCAGTTCCGTCTGCATTTTTACGTTCGATGGTACGTAATTCGTCGATTTCCAATTTACCATTAGCTTTTGCCTTAAGGTCAGAGATATCAGCAATATTGGATGCTGTACCACCCACGTGGAAAGTACGTAATGTAAGCTGTGTACCCGGCTCACCAATTGACTGCGCAGCTACGACCCCAACAGAGTCTCCGATTTGAGCCAAGCGGTGATTAGATAAGTTTCGGCCATAACATTTAGAACATACACCTCTGCGCATTTCACATGTCAATACCGAGCGAATTTCTACTTCTTCAATGCCTGCTTTTTCAATTGCTCTTGCAACATCTTCAGAAATTAGCTCGCCAGCTTGAACAATAACTTGATCTGAATCTGGCATGTAAACGTCATGTACTGATGTTCTTCCAAGAATTCGGTCATACAATGGTTCAACAACTTCATCATTTTTCTTGAGTGAAGTAGCTACAATACCACGTAATGTACCGCAATCGTTTGAGTTGATAACAACATCCTGAGCGACATCAACGAGACGACGCGTGAGGTAACCTGCATCCGCAGTTTTAAGCGCCGTATCAGCAAGACCTTTACGTGCACCGTGTGTGGAGATAAAGTACTCAAGAATCGATAATCCCTCTTTAAAGTTGGATAAAATCGGATTCTCAATAATCTCCTGAACAGATGCACCAGACTTTTGAGGCTTGGCCATCAAACCACGCATACCAGAGAGCTGACGTATCTGTTCTTTCGAACCACGAGCTCCAGAGTCATACATCATATAGATGGAGTTGAATCCTTGTCGGTCAGTCTTGAGTTGCTCCATAAGGGTATGGGTCAAACGCGAGTTGGTATGTGTCCAAATATCAATAATTTGGTTATAACGCTCATTATTAGTGATTAGACCCATGTTGTAATTCATCATGACTTCTTTCACTTCGGTTTCTGCCTTGGCAACAAGCGTTTCTTTTTCTTTAGGAATGATGATGTCATCAAGGTTGAAGGATAAGCCTCCTTTGAAGGCCATTTCATAACCAAGTTGTTTGATATCATCAAGGAATTGTGCAGTTCTCGAAGTACCGCAAACTTTCAAGACTTCACCGATAATGTCACGGAGAGCCTTTTTAGTCATTACGTCGTTGATAAATCCAACTTGACGTGGTACTTTGTTGTTAAACATCACACGTCCACAAGTAGTTTCTACCATCATGAGAACTGGTTGTCCATCTTCTCCTAGATCGTAGGTTTTAACTTTGATGTGCGCATGTAAATCTAGTTTTCCTTCATTGTAAGCGATGATTACTTCTTCTGGAGAATAGAAAATACCATCTTCACCCTTAACGATTTCGGAATCTGTTGTGCGCTTTCCTTTGGTGATGTAGTAAAGACCCAAGACCATATCCTGAGAAGGTACAGCGATTGGCGCTCCATTGGCAGGATTCAAGATATTGTGCGAAGCCAACATCAGCATTTGAGCCTCTAATATTGCAGCATTACCTAGAGGTAAGTGAACAGCCATTTGGTCACCATCAAAGTCGGCGTTGAATGCCGTTGTAACAAGTGGGTGCAAACGTATTGCTTTACCTTCAATCAATTTTGGTTGGAATGCTTGAATACCCAAACGGTGAAGTGTAGGGGCACGGTTCAATAGAACTGGATGTCCTTTCAAAACGTTTTCTAAGATATCCCAAACAACCGGTTCTTTACGGTCAACAATTTTCTTAGCTGATTTAACCGTTTTTACAATTCCGCGCTCGATCATTTTTCTGATGATGAACGGTTTGTAAAGTTCTGCAGCCATATCTTTCGGTAGTCCACACTCGTGTAATTTCAAATCTGGTCCGACGACAATTACCGAACGAGCAGAGTAATCCACACGCTTACCAAGTAAGTTTTGACGGAATCGTCCTTGCTTACCTTTCAATGAATCAGATAGAGATTTGAGTGCACGATTTGATTCCGTTTTAACAGCCGATGATTTTCTAGAGTTGTCAAATAGGGAATCGACTGCTTCTTGAAGCATTCGTTTTTCATTTCTCAAAATAACCTCAGGCGCTTTGATTTCTATCAAACGCTTTAATCGGTTGTTACGAATAATCACACGACGATATAGATCATTTAGGTCAGAAGTAGCAAAACGACCACCATCGAGCGGCACCAATGGGCGCAGTTCTGGTGGAATAACTGGTACAACTTTAACAATCATCCATTCTGGACGGTTGTCAATACGCTTTTGTGAGTCGCGCATCGCCTCTACAACTTGAAGACGCTTAAGCGCTTCGTTCTTGCGCTGAACAGAAGTTTCAGTCTCAGCTTGGTAACGCAAGTCATAGGACATTTGATCAAGATTCAATCCAGCAAGCAAGTCATAAAGTGCTTCTGCACCCATCTTTGCGATAAACTTGTTTGGATCGGAATCGTCAAGGTAATGGTTATTCGCCAATTCAGGCAAGTCGAGCATATCGAGATATTCTTCTTCTGTAATGAAGTCCATTTTCTTGACATTAGCCCACTTATCTGTACCCGTTACTGCTCCTGCTTGGATAACAACATAGCGCTCGTAATAGATAATTTGGTCTAGCTTTTTGGTAGGCAAGCCTAACAAATAACCAATTTTATTTGGAAGCGAACGGAAGTACCAAATGTGTGCAACCGGAACCACCAAGGAGATGTGTCCCATACGCTCACGACGTACTTTCTTTTCAGTCACTTCAACACCACAACGGTCACAAACAATTCCTTTGTATCGGATGCGCTTGTATTTACCACAGTGACATTCGTAATCTTTAACAGGTCCAAAAATGCGCTCACAGAACAAGCCATCACGCTCCGGCTTATAGGTCCGGTAGTTGATGGTTTCTGGTTTCAAAACTTCACCACTAGAATGCTCCAAAATAACTTCAGGTGAAGCCAAGGAGATAGTGATTTTGTTGAAGCTGCTTTGCTTTTTTGGGGTTTCTTTTTTGAAAGCCATTTGATCTCGACTATTTACGTTAGTATTTTGAATTAATCCATTGATACGTTAAGACACAAACCACGAAGTTCGTGTAACAATACATTAAAGGACTCAGGAATACCTGGTTCTGGAATGTTGTCTCCTTTTACAATAGATTCATATGCCTTAGCACGTCCCATGACGTCGTCAGATTTAACTGTTAAGATTTCTTGTAGGATGTTAGCAGCACCAAATGCTTCTAATGCCCAAACTTCCATCTCACCAAAACGCTGACCACCAAACTGAGCCTTACCACCCAATGGTTGTTGGGTAATCAAGGAGTATGGTCCGATTGAACGAGCATGCATTTTATCATCAACCATGTGAGAAAGTTTCAACATGTAGATGATACCAACCGTTGCTGGTTGATGGAAACGCTCACCTGTGCCACCATCGTATAGGTAAGTTTTACCCGAACGTGGAACACCTGCTTTGTCAGTCCAATCGTTAATTTCTTCTGGTTTCGCACCATCAAAAATAGGTGTAGCAAACTTGACACCAAGTTTTTCTCCAGCCCATGCAAGAACCGTTTCATATATCTGACCCAAGTTCATACGAGATGGTACACCCAATGGATTGAGAACGATATCTACAGGAGTACCGTCTTCAAGGAATGGCATATCTTCTTGGCGAACGATATTGGCTACAATACCTTTGTTTCCGTGACGACCTGCCATTTTATCACCGACTTTAAGCTTGCGTTTTTTGGCAACATATACCTTCGCTAACTTCACTATTCCCGCAGGTAATTCATCTCCTACTGAAATATGGAATTTTTTGCGCTTGTAGATTCCAAGCAAGTCATTAGCCTTGATATTAAAGTTATGAATAACTCGAGAAATCAATTGATTTGTCTCTGTATCTGCTGTCCAATTTAGTGGATTAACGATCGAATAATCAAGGGCAGATAATGCTTTATTGGTGAATTTCGTTCCTTTCTTAATCAATTCTTCCTTGAAGTTATTGAATACTCCGGCGGATTTTTGCTCTCCCAGAATCACCAATAATTTATCAACTAGTTTGTCGCGAAGAGCTGCAAAATCTCTTTGATAATCTGCATCTAATGCTTCAAGAACAGGCTTGTCTTGTGATTTTGATTTGCGGTCTTTGACAGCTCTTGAGAATAATTTCTTCTCAATAACAACACCTCGTAGTGATGGACCAGCTTTCAATGAAGCATCTTTCACATCACCAGCCTTGTCACCGAAGATAGCACGTAAAAGTTTCTCTTCTGGCGATGGATCTGTCTCTCCTTTCGGAGTAATCTTACCGATAAGAATATCACCCTCTTTGATTTCTGCACCAATGCGGATAAGACCGTTTTCATCAAGGTCTTTAGTTGCCTCCTCTGATACATTTGGAATGTCAGATGTCAATTCTTCCATACCTCGCTTCGTATCGCGTACTTCCAAAGAATATTCATCAATATGAATGGAGGTAAAGATATCGTCACGAACCACTTTCTCAGAGATTACAATCGCATCTTCAAAGTTGTAACCTTTCCACGGCATGAATGCCACCTTAAGGTTTTGACCAAGTGCGAGTTCTCCTGATTGCGTTGCATAACCTTCACATAGGACTTGTCCTCGTTCAACGCGATCGCCTTTCTGAACGATTGGCTTAAGGTTAATACAAGTACTTTGATTCGTCTTCATGAATTTCGTGAGCGAATAACGCATCACTTCACTATCAAAACTTACCAATTTATCCTGGTCGTTCCAGTCGTAGCGAATGACAATCTCGTTAGCATCTACGTATTCAACTGTACCCGAACCCTCTGCATTGATCAATACACGAGAATCTCTGGCGACGAGTTGTTCAATTCCTGTTCCGACAATTGGAGCATTTGGTCGCAATAATGGGACTGCCTGACGTTGCATGTTAGAGCCCATGAGTGCACGGTTAGCATCGTCATGCTCTAAGAATGGAATTGAAGAGGCTGCAATAGATGCGATTTGGTTTGCACCAACATCCATTAAGCTTAGGTCTCCAGGAGCAACTACAGGGAAATCACCTTCGTAGCGAGCCTTTACAAGATCAGAAAGGAAATTACCTTTTTCATCAATTTTTGCATTCGCTTGGGCGATTGTTTTTGAATCCTCTTCTTCTGCCGCTAAATAAATAGGCGTCTCTTCAAATACAACACGACCGTTTTCTACACGACGGTATGGGGTTTCGATGAATCCTAATTTATTCACTTTTGCAAAAACACAAAGCGAAGAGATCAAACCAATGTTTGGACCCTCAGGAGTCTCAATCGTACACAAACGTCCATAGTGAGTGTAGTGAACGTCACGAACCTCAAAACCAGCGCGCTCTCGAGAGAGACCACCTGGCCCTAGTGCAGAAAGTCGACGTTTGTGAGTAACTTCTGAAAGTGGGTTAGTTTGGTCCATGAACTGAGACAGCTGATTGGTACCAAAGAAGGAATTAATAACCGAAGATAATGTCTTGGCATTGATAAGGTCAATCGGTGTAAATACTTCGTTATCGCGTACATTCATTCGCTCGCGAATGGTACGAGCCATACGTGCTAAACCAACACCAAATTGAGAATAAAGTTGCTCGCCAACAGTACGAACACGACGATTTGACAAGTGATCAATATCATCAATATCTGCTTTAGAGTTGATGAGCTCAATTAAGTATTTAATGATCGAAATGATGTCATTTTTGGTCAGAACTCTTGACTCTTCTGCTACGTCTAAGTTTAATTTCTTATTAATTCGGTAACGACCAACTTCACCTAGGTCATAGCGTGCGTCGGAGAAGAAAAGTTTCTCGAAAACTCCTTTTGCCGTTTCATAGTCTGGCGGATCTGCATTACGGAGTTGTCGGTAGATATGTTCAACTGCCTCTTTTTCGGAGTTAGAAGTATCCTTTTGTAGGGTATTATAGATGATGGTGTAATCCGTAGAATTACCATCTTCTTTATGCAAAATCAGAGATTTAGCTCCAGAATCCATAATGGAATCTAAGTGTTCTTCCCCAATTAAAAGCTCACGGTCAAGGATAACCTCATTACGCTCGATAGAGACAACTTCCCCTGTATCTTCATCAACGAAATCTTCAATCCAAGTTTTGAGTACCCTAGCCGCCAAGCGACGACCAATGAGTTTCTTCAAATTTGCTTTGCTTACTTTCACTTCATCAGCCAAACCAAAAATATCCAAGATATCGCGGTCTGTCTCGTAACCAATGGCGCGGAATAAAGTTGTTACAGGTAATTTCTTTTTACGGTCGATATACGCGTACATGATATTATTGATATCTGTAGCGAACTCAATCCATGATCCCTTGAATGGGATAATTCTGGCCGAATATAATTTCGTGCCATTTGCATGGCGAGACTGTCCAAAGAAAACACCCGGAGAACGGTGCAATTGCGATACAATAACGCGTTCTGCGCCATTGACCACAAAGGAACCCTTCGGTGTCATATATGGAATTGTACCTAAATACACATCTTGCACGATGGTTTCAAAGTCTTCGTGCTCAGGGTCTGTACAATACAGTTTCAGTTTTGCTTTGAGGGGCACACTGTAAGTGAGTCCTCTTTCGATACACTCTTCAATAGTGTAACGTGGTGGATCAATGAAATAATCCAGGAATTCAAGAACAAATTGATTGCGGGTATCCGTGATAGGAAAGTTTTCAGCAAACACTTTGAAAAGCCCTTCACTTTCGCGGTTTTCCGGAGTTGTTTCCAACTGGAAAAATTCTTGAAAAGACTTTAATTGAATTTCCAGAAAATCTGGATATTCAAATTGGTTTTTGCTTGAAGCAAAATTAATTCTGGTTGAATTAGTTGTTGTTGCCAAGGCTTGTTTTTTTTAATGTTTTGTACTCTGTTGAAATCAACATGCAAAAAACAGGACAAGGCACCCGCCATATGGCGGTGCCTTTCCTGTATATCCTGAATCGAATTACTTAACTTCTACTTCAGCACCAGCCTCTTCAAG
>JAURNL010000059.1 GCA_030830205.1 Crocinitomicaceae bacterium
ACCTTACACGCCGCCACCAAAAAAGGAAACCGCCCCAGTTACATTCGCGCCGCACGCCCTGAGCAAGCCATTCCGCTATACGAGTACTTCCTGGCCTCCCTTCAACAACAATTCATAGGCAAAATTCAAACCGGGCAATTTGGCGCCGACATGAAAATAGGGCTGGTGAACGATGGGCCGGTAACGATTATAATGGATTCGAAAGCGGAGATTTAACTTGTTTACTGAAAGTAAATCGGTATGCGAATGTAAACCTTTTCTGGCTCACCGTTTTTACCTATCGCTGGTGTCCATAATGGACTTTTTCTAACTACATTGATCGCTTCGCGATTACACGGGGGGCAATAAACCGAAGCGCGCTCAACATGTATATCTGTAATTCGGCCATCTGTCTCCACGTTTCCTCTTACAATTATCTTGTTTTGAAAATTCCGCTTGGTAGCCGTTGGCCATTGATCATAGATGGCATTCCAATTAAGTGAATCAGAAATAAATTTAGCCATAGCTTCAAAACCTCCAGGATATTCGGCATCCACCAAAATTTCTTGAACAAGCGTGGTGGCGTTTGTGGGTGGCGTTTGAGAAATAGCCACAGTTGGCAAAATAAATAGCAGGAAAATTGTTAAAAGCTTCATCATATTTTTGTTTTCAAAATTTCAAACACTTCCTCGCCCGCCTCTATATGCGCCATATGTCCACAATTTAGAAAATGGATCTTGCCATTTGGTACTTTTTGCTGCAGTTCTTCTACACTTACCAAGCGATCCAACTTACCATGAATAAATGTAAAATTTGCTGGGTTCAGATTGACAAAATTTGTGAAATCATTTCTTTCGCGCATGGCGAGTGCAGCAAAAGCGATGGCTTCAGGCGACATGCTATTCGCCTCTTTAATGAGTGACTCAATTTCTTGCTTATGTTCATGCGGATTTGAAAACAAGTTGTGTATGGCTTCACGGATAAAATGCGACTTTGCTTGGTATACAAAATTGGCAACTCTTAGACGGTCCTGTTTTTTTTGTTCGGAGTCTGACCAGCAATTAGAATTGAGCAATATCAAGCGTTCAAAGCCTTTCAATCGCGACAATTCAAGCCCCACATATGCGCCCATCGAATGACCAATTATACTAAATCGAGTGAGCTCCAAATGTCGGACAATCTGTTCTACTTCATTGGCCATTAAATGAATAGAAGGGGAATCCAATAGAGAAGTTGAACTGCCATGACCAGGTAAGTCTATGCGGATTTGCTGAATAGGAAGATTGTCAAGCGGGAGGTAGTCCCACATGGTGGAAGATTCTAAGAAGCCATGCAAAAAAATCCAAGCAGGACCCTTTCCTTTGATTGAAAATGAAAGCATAAACGCCGTTTAAGCGTTCATTAATTCTTCGATATGGTCGGCCTCAATTGGAATATTACCCATCAAGTTGAATGGAGCGCCGCTTTCCTGAACAACAATATCGTCTTCAAGGCGAATGCCTAGGCCTTCTTCCGGAATATATATACCAGGTTCTACTGTGAAGACCATGTTGGCACTAATGGGCTCGTGCCATAAACCGACATCATGGGTGTCGAGACCCAAGAAGTGAGAGGTGCCATGCATGAAGTATTTTTTATAGGCGGGCCAAGCTGGATCTTGATTTTTAATGTCGTCTAAAGAAATAAGACCTAAAAGGACCAATTGTTCTTCCATGAGTGAACCCACTTGTTTGTGGTATTCGGCCATAATGGTACCCGGAATCAACAATTTAGTAGCTTCGTTTTTGACGTGCAAAACAGCGTTGTAAACTGCTTTCTGACGTGCGGTAAAACGACCATTGACAGGAATGCAACGCGTAAGATCTGAAGAGTAGTTGGCGTATTCTGCCCCTACGTCTAGTAAGATAACATCTCCGTCTTTACACTGCTGATTATTTTCGATGTAATGCAATACACAAGCATTTTTACCAGAGGCTATAATCGGCGTATAGGCAAAGCCTTTAGAGCGCTTGCGCAAAAACTCATGGGCAAGCTCAGCTTCGATTTCGTATTCCCAAACACCAGGCTTAATAAACCCTAGCAACCTGCGCACCCCTGCTTCGGTGATGTTACAGGCTGTTTGCATAAGATCTAGCTCTATTTGATCTTTAATAGATCTGATTTTGTGCATAATCGGCGCAGATTTATGCACTTGATGAGCGGGGTAATCTTGCTTTACTTGCTTGATGAAGCGGTCTTCTCGGGTTTCAACCTCGGTGTTGGCGCGGAGGTGCTCGTTGGTATTGAGGTAAATACCACTCGCCTCAGCCATCATTTGTTTAAATATAGTTGGGAATTGCTGCAACCAATAAACGGTCTGGATACCTGAGGTTTCAAATGCGGTTTGCTTGGTTAGCTTTTCGCCTTCCCAAATTGCGATGAGTTCACTGGTTTCTTTTAAAAATAGGACTTCTTTATGGGCCGGATTACTCGCCCCCGGAAATAGAATCAAAATAGATTCTTCTTGATCCACACCAGATAAAGCAAGGATGTCGCGGTGCTGAGCAAAAGGCAAAGTGCTGTCTGCTGATACTGGATAGATATCATTCGAATTGAAAACTGCTAGCGTATTTGGCACCATTTGAGCAGCAAATTTCTGGCGATTGGCAATATATAGAGCGTTGTCGATACGGTCGTATTTCATGAAAATAAGTTTGAAGTAAAATTAAGGGTTCTCTTTGAACCAACTCGAATAAAGGACATAATTATTCGCAATGCGCTGCACCTCACCTGCAAACAATTCAGGGCTTAAGGTCTTGATTTTTTTAGCTGGAATTCCAGCGTAAATACTCCATGACTCTACACGAGTTCCTTCTGTGAGCACAGCTCCGGCAGCTACAATGCTATTGGTTTCGATGTGACAGTTATCCATTACAATAGAACCCATCCCGATGAGGACGTTATCTTCGATTGTACAACCATGCACCAGCGCGTTGTGGCCGATTGAAACGTTATTGCCAATATTTAGTTTGGTCTTTTCATAGGTGCAGTGCAAAACCGCGCCATCTTGAATATTGACTTTATTGCCCATTCGGATGCTATTGACATCGCCGCGAACCACAGCAGAAAACCACACCGAACACTGCTCGCCCATCTGGACATCGCCTACAACCGTTGCGTTTTCAGCCAAAAAACAATCTGGGCCAATTTGAGGTTCAAACCCACGACATGATTTAATAAGTGCCATATAGGCAAAGGTAAAATAATTTGAGTTTAGTCTTGGGCTTGGCTGGGCTTACGCATACAAAAAACAGGAAAGCCCTCGCATTGAATTTGCTCATAACATTCGAACCCATATCGTTTGTAAATAACTTTATTTCTTTCAATACTAGTTTCTGCAATAATTCCTGCGTTTTGTTGCCTCGCCAAGTCAAATAGTCCTTCGAGTAACTCACGCGCAGTGTATCGTCCCAATGCTGCATCAGAGACCCCATAAAACCAAACATAAAGATCATTCGGCTCGCCGCGCCTAGTGGCCAGTATAAGACTTTCATTTCTAGCTATAATTCTTAAACGCAGCCATGAAAAGCAGCGCAAGGCCATTATAATTTGTAACAACTTTTCCAAAGGTTTTAAAGGCAATCGGACGTAATCAAAAGTAATTAGGACACCCAAACGGTCTTCAGAGAGATAAACCCCCTGCCTCAAATAAGCTACATCAAAAACAAAACTCGTCATGATGGCAATTTTTCTTTCAAGATTATGGCTACCCATTAGAAATCTCATATGAGGATTTTCTTTAAATGCTTGCTGAAAAATCGCAACTACTAGGGCTTTATCTGGAGAAGTGGCAAGTCTCATATACAGTTTACAAAAATGCTTACCCAACACCCTATATCAAAACCGATTATTGCAAGCCGCCCGATGGTTTCTTGCGATTTTCGCAAGTTGTAACCATTTGGAATGCGATGCGTATAACGCCCGTCTTAGTTCTAATGATATGAAACGTATACTCCAAAGCAAATGGTTTAAAATTCCCTATCGGATAGCTCTTTATGGATTTGCTGCTTATGGAGTTGCACTCGTAGGGATTTTCGTGGCGCTCAAACTGCGGCTTACTGACGACAAAGGTTTGGTAGATAACAATAACCGCTATTTTCAGTCCATGCATGATAAATACAATCAGAATTTCCGTGTGGACAGCGCTTCCTTAATTGCTTATCGAAATGAAATTTTACAACGCATCAATTTAGTCAATGAATACTACCCTAAGAATGCAAGAACAATATTAGAAGCTTGGTCACAAACAAAGTCTGAAAAGACAGCACTTCAGATGCTTACAGCCTTGGACTTGAGACTTAAAGACAATAAAGTTTACCAACAAAAACTCAGGTCACTTTTGGCAAAAAACCAACGGTTTAATCATACCAAAGAGGGTAACGCTTTTGAATGGATGAACTACATTGAGTGGTCCTATTTCAAGGAGGCGGTTGCAAAAGACAAAAAATACATCGACTCCGCTGCTGCAGCTTGTGGTGTAGAGTCAAGAATGATTGTAGCATGTTTAGTTGGTGAACAGGTCAGGCTATTCAATTCAAGGAGGGAACGATTCAAAGATTTTGTAGCACCGCTGAAGACTTTAGCCCTCGAAACCAATATGTCATTTGGAGTTACTGGAATCAAAGAACACACTGCTCGAAATATTGAATCCTATTTAAAAGATCCTACAAGCCCTTATTATTGCGGTTCTAAATATGAACACCTTTTAGATTATGATTCAACGCGTAATTACAACAATGCACACAACGATACTTTAAGTCTTCGAGTGAAGAGATTGGTACAATACAAAGACCACTATTATTCCTATTTATATGCCGGTATTTTTATCAGACAAATTGCTACACAATGGAAAAATGCTGGTTATCCGATTGAAGAACGTCCAGAAATCCTTGCGTCTATTTTCAATCTAGGCTACAACAAGTCCAAGCCAAAGAAAAACCCAGCAGTCGGGGGGTCAAACTTTATGATTAGAGACAAAGAATATACTTTTGGTGGAGTAGCCTTTGACTTTTATTATTCTGGAGAACTCCTTGAAGAATTTCCATATGCCCAAGTTAAAATGATTGAATAAGGAGTTTAAGCCACCATTGCTTTTGATTTGATTATCAGAACAGATTTATTTAGCTTTGCGGGATAATCTGATTCATCAATGAATAATAAACTGCTACTTTTGAAAAAATCGTTTTATTCCCTATCGATTTTTGCAATCCTTTCCATTTTTTCAAACTTATTTGCTCAAAATTACATTACTGTACCTTTCGAAAACGGTTTTGTGGGTGTAATTAATAATACTACTTCGGCCAGCAGTTGTTATTATTTTTCCGGAGCAAGTGGTTTAAACTGGTCAAATGTACAATTTGCACAAAATTCTACTGCAACTATTTTTACCGCACAAGGGAATGACATTCCGGGTTTTGTCCTTATTACAGACCATGCTGGGGTAGAACATACTATTCCTGGTTTTATCAAATGGCGTACACCAAGTGGAAACTCGATAACTACCATGGTATTCGAACCAACAGGTTCTGCAACTCTTGCAACTAACAATTTCAATGGTAGTAGCACCTATACAATTAGTACTTCAAGTTATGTTGGTCTAACATTTAATGGTCAATCTCTCTCAATATCTCCTGTACCAGGTTCTGTTTCTGGTAACTCCGCTGGAATCCTTGACGCCTTAAATGCTTACCTAGCTACTTTTGGAAAACTCTCAATAAATGATGTTTCAGTTAATGAAGGTGCAGGAACAATTACATTTACAGTAAGCTTATCCGCATCAAATAGTAATCCAATTACAGTTGTTTATACAACTTCTGATGGTACAGCTACTTCTGCAAATGATTACACCGCCTCAACTGGTAC
>JAURNL010000060.1 GCA_030830205.1 Crocinitomicaceae bacterium
AATATTACCTGCTTCTTTTTCTATGGCGACTACCTCGCCTACTTCCTCAATAATTCCTGTAAACATGATAC
This sequence comes from Crocinitomicaceae bacterium, assembly GCA_030830205.1. Classification (GTDB taxonomy): domain Bacteria; phylum Bacteroidota; class Bacteroidia; order Flavobacteriales_D; family Crocinitomicaceae; genus UBA952. The sequence goes on from JAURNL010000060.1 coordinate 72, forward strand.
AAACTTACGCAAACTATACGCTTGTACATACATCTTGGAGCATGAGTTGAAGTGTGGTGCGGTTCATATAAGTATTTGGACTGATTTGAAATACAATATCAATATAAACGCCAACTGCCAGTTCCTTTTCAAAGGTGGCCAATTGAAAACCAATAGCGTCTATTGGCACATGTGATCCTTCTTGAATAAGTTTCAATTTTAGGTGTGCTCCTTTAAGTACCTTGAATGCTAAAACCAAACAACGCTTAGCTAAAAAAACAGGATGCATATTACCGGGGCCACAAGGTTCAAAAGCTGCTATTATTTGAAGGATACGTGTAAAATGAACTTGAGGTTGTGTCCCCAACTCCTTAAATTCAATTTGGGTATCAATGTCTAATTGTCTTTGTAATCTTTGATTTGAAAGTGCATTTGCCACTTGTTCATCGAAAGCTTTTTTGAAATGGGGGAGATTTTCAGGCAAGAGGGAAAGCCCTGCTGCAAATTGGTGACCGCCAAATTGCAATAGGTGTTGTTGGCATTGCTCTAAAAGCACATATAAATTGAGAGGTGCCATGCAACGCGCTGAGCCGGTAAGAACACCGTTGGAAGTGGTAAGTACAATTGTAGGTCTGTAGTGTGTTTCAATAAGCCTAGAGGCTACTATCCCAACAACACCCTTATGCCAACTTGGGTCATGTACAATGGTAGAAAATTCATTATGAAAGGCTTGATTGGATTCTATTTGAGCAAGTGCTTGGTCGGTTATATCTTTGTCCAATGCACGACGTGTTAAATTGTCATTGTTAATTTCATTGGCTAGTTTATTAATCTCAACATTGTCATTACTGAGCATCCAATCTACAGCACGTTTACCAGATGCAATACGGCCAGCAGCATTGATTCTTGGTGCTAAAATAAAGACGATGTCACGAAGCGATAATGGAAGCGATTTAGCAGCTAATGCTAATATGGCTTGGAATGCCGGGCGTGGTGAAGCGTTGAGGTGAGCCAAGCCTTTTGCACATAAGGTACGGTTCTCGTCTTTCAAATCAACAATATCTGCTCCAATAGAAAGTGCGACCAAATCCAAACTTTTAAACAGATTTTCTTCTGATACCTGGAGTTGTTGATAAAGACCTTGTAATAACTTAAAAGCAACCCCACAACCCGACAATTCTTTGAAAGGATAAGTGCAATCAGCTTGTTTAGGATTCAAAATAAGGACGTCTGGAAGATTGGAATCAGGTTGATGATGATCACAAACAATGACATCTATGTTCGCCTTTTGAGCACGCTCAAGCTCTACTTTAGCCTTGATTCCACAATCAAGGGTTATGAGGAGATCGATCTGTTGTTCAATGGCAAAATCTATACCCGTTGAACTCACTCCGTACCCTTCTTTATAGCGGTCAGGAATATAATAAGAACAACTCAGTCCTAAAATGGAGAGCTGCTCGGCCATTAGTGCTACTGCGGTAGTACCATCTACGTCATAATCTCCATATAACAATACTCTTTCTTGTTTTGCTATGGCGCGCTGTAGTCTATGGACTGCAGCATGCATCTGAAACATGAGAAAAGGATCGTGTAACTCATTTTGTTGGGGTTTGAAAAAAGCAATTGCCTTTTGTCGGTTATCAAATCCGCGTTGCAGGAGCACACGTGCTACAAAACTTGGAATCTTGAGTTCTTCTGACAGTGCTAAAACAGCAGCGGCAGGCGCTTGAGCCTTAAGGTTCCAGTTGCTTTTCATTTGATAAATGTACGCCTAATAGAGGCAGTTGTATTCCGTTATTCTACGTAAGAGAGCTTTAACATATTGGAACCTCCAAGATCTTCAAGAGGTATTGAAGCCACATTTATAACTACATCGCCACTTTTGAGGTGACCTTCATCTTTCATGATATGTTTGATATCGGCTATAGTATGATCTGTAGAAATACGTTTATTGTAATAAAAAGCACGCACACCCCAAACCAAATTAAGCTGGGTTAGAATTTTTCGATTACTCGTGAAAACAAAAATCTCAGATGCTGGCCTTTGGGAAGCAATCTTATAGGCAGTATAACCTGAGAAAGTCATGGTGATAATGGCATCTGCCTCAACACGTTGAGCCAATCGACAAGCATTGAAACAAATGGAATCGGAGATAAAGCGAGGATTTCCTTTTGGTGGCAGCTCTTCTTTGTGATACATACTAGGGTGTTGCTCCATCTCTTTAATGATATTAGCCATTGTTTGGACAACCTGAACAGGGTATTGACCAACCGATGTTTCACCTGAAAGCATCACTGCATCTGCGCCATCAAGTACTGCATTTGCAACATCATTGACTTCAGCCCTACTTGGAGTCAGGCTATTAAGCATGGACTCCATCATTTGAGTAGCAACAATTACTGGTTTAGCCTTTGATACAGACTTACTTATGATCATTTTTTGGATCAAAGGAACATTTTGGTATGGTATCTCCACTCCGAGGTCTCCTCTTGCCACCATCAGCGCATCACTTTCCTCGATAATTTCATCAATATTTTCTAAAGCTTCTGGTTTTTCAATTTTTGCAACCACCTTTGCAATACTGCGTTTTTTTGCAATCCTTGCTTTTAAGTCTTTAATGCAATTCGCTGAGCGAACGAAGGAAAGACCAATCCAGTCTACACCTAATTTTAGTGCATAATTGAGGTCTTCAATATCTTTCTCGGTGAGCGAAGGCATTGAAATTTTTGTATTTGGAAAGTTGACCCCTTTTTTAGAACAAAGCAACCCTCCTTGGATTACTTCACAGCGAATTCTTTCTTTTTTATCTGTCTCAATTACAGCTAAGACCAACTTTCCGTCATCAAGTAAGATTTTCTCTCCAGGATTGACGTCTCTTGGCAAAAGATTATAGTTGATTGAAAAGCGTTTGTTGTTGCCAACAACTTTGTCTACAACGATATCAATTTCTTGTCCAACTTCGATGAGTACTCCGTTGTTTTCCATTTCATGAGTTCGGATCTTAGGTCCTTGAAGATCGGCTAAAATGGCCACATTCAGACCCAACTCATCATTGAGTTCTCGGATAAGTGCAACAGCTCCCGCATGATCTTGGTGACTGCCATGCGAAAAATTCAAGCGGCAAACATTAAGCCCAGCGTGCATCATGTTCGCTAATATTTCTTTTTTCAATGAGGCTGGGCCCATAGTGGCCACAATTTTGGTTCTTTTCATGTTAACTTGTAAGGTAATCTATAATGTCAAATTCTTCGCTATCAAAAGTAAAAACGGCAACTATTCCATTTATTTTTCTAAGTTGTTCAAGCAATACATCTGGCTCATGAGAAAAATTTTCTTTGAGGACAAAAAAATAATCTATCATTGGCCTATCTGCTTGCAAGAGTTGTTGTTCTTGCTTGTTTTTAATCAAGTAAAACCTGGTTAGAAGTTCTGCATCTTCATATAAAAAATAACTAAAAGCATGTTTCGATTTGAGTTTAGGCATATAGAGCTCAAAGCGCTGATGTGCCCTTTCTAAATGGATTCCAAGCATTTGGTTAAGTTCCCAAGTAAGGCGATAATCGGGAAAAGCTGTAGAAATTCCGTAAACTTCGAAGGGTGGTTCGTCGTCAAGGGTGAGTTCATATTTTTTAACTTTTCCCATTCGATCCAAATTTACTCAATTAATACCAATCCACACATCAACAATAAATTGTCAATTCATTTATTGCATATAAAGTTTCACGATACGGATAATGAGTAAATTTGTATTTAGAATTATACGCATGCGCCAATCTCTCTCTTTATTTTTCAGCATTCTTTTTGTCTCTATTCAAGCAACTGCGCTTGCTCAGCCTGACAAAATGATCACCAACCGTGATAACTACTTTTGGCAGTTTGGCTTTGCCTGGACAAGCACTGACGATGATGGGCAAGAACTCAATCCTACGCCTTTAGATCAGCTTCATGGCCTACCCTTCCCTTCAAGGCTATACATAGACCGCTATATTTACAACGGATGGAGTGCTGAAGCTGTCCTTGGTGCTCAACCTTATCAATCGGAGAGAAAAGTTAATGATTCTATTGGAGTCAATGGTTTTATCGGATATTTTGATGCTGCACTCAAATACTCCTTTTACAAACAACTTGGACGAGGTGCATTAGACCCTTATCTGAGTTCTGGACTTGGTTTTAGTTTGCGTTCTAGCGACCCTAAACAGAGTGCTCCTTTGCTCAGCCCAACTGTCAACTTTGCTGCTGGATGTACCTTTTGGCTAGGTAAGCAAATTGGTCTTCAAGCACAAGGTGTCTATAAATTTGGATTAGTTGACATCCTTGGAAGCGCCTCATATATGCAATATAGTTTGGGCTTGGTATATCGAATTGAGAAAACTGACGGATACAAAAGTGATTTTCACAAACCGAAGTACAAACTACCAAGAAAACCTTCTCGAATTAAAGTAGAGAAATCCTCAGACGAATCTTAGTTGGCAATAATCATCCGCTTTTTAGTTTCCTGATCAGCAGTAACTATTCCATAGTAATAAACACCATTGCTGATTTGTGTGCTATCGAAGCGCAAGATATGGCCGCCTTTTTCAAAGGTTGAATGAGCAACTTCGATTAATAGGGCGTTATTTTGCCAAATTGCAAATTGGACCTTGCGTTCTTCCGGGCAAACAAAATAAAATGCAAGCTCTCCTTGAGCCGGATCCTGATCAAGTGTATATAATTCACAAAATTCTTTGTGAGAAACATGACCTCGTTGAAATCTCCTTAGCAGGGCTCTGTAGCCAATAAAAGCTAGCAAAATCAAAAAAGAGACAAATAAAAATTTTATTACTGCTTCCATTATAGAGAGATTATTCCTGGAATTTGGGCTGCGCGTTCATATACAGCAATGATGTCTTCAGCGGAGAGCATTACTTCTTTTGCACTCAGACTAACGTACTTTCCTGTTCCAGAATGGTGATAACTGATTTCACTATTAGCGTCAAATAGTGCCGTAACTTGTGCTAAATGCTGATTGTCATTAGGGACTATAAACTTGAATAAATAGACATTAGGCCATTCTTGTTGTTCTAGTTGTGCTCTCAGCGAGTCAAATGTTCCCATGACGCAAAATTACGAACTTGAGGTATACCAATGTCATCTTCATATGATATTTGTTTCAAGTCTCATAAGAATCCGCTCACTTCATGCACTAAAAGACTGAGATGTTGTAAATTTGGGCCATGCGTTGGGAATTATTCATCATACTTATTGCCTTTTATGGCTTTGGACAAAAACAGCTTGAAGCGACATTCACTACTGAAAAAATCAAAATAGACGGTCAGCTTAATGAAGATATATGGTCTAAATCTGATAAACCAAGCCCTTTTATCAGGATCAAACCAGATCCTGGAACAGTATCAAATAGTCTTACCAATATTCAACTTTGTTATGACCAAGATGCTATCTACTTTGCTATTTTCTGTCAAGATGATCCAGATAGTATTTCAAAAGTCCTGTCCTTACGCGATGATTACAATCCCAATTGTGACATTATTGGTATTTTCTTAGATACATACAACGATAACCAAAATGGTTTTTATTTTGGCCTTACGAGTCGAGGCGTACAACTCGACGCAAAGATTGTAGGCAATGACTACAACGATAAGCTGAATTTAGTATGGCACAGTGCGGTTCAAATTGTTGAAAATGGTTGGATTGCAGAAATTCGAATCCCCTATTCTGCACTCCGTTTTCCACAAAAAGAAGTTCAAGATTGGGGCGTGAACTTTGGACGTCAATTAGCGAGAAATCGTGAGGAAGCTTCCTGGGTCAAGGTAAATCCGGATCTGGAGAACATGCTACTCGAAAGTGGTGATATAACTAATATAAAAAATATCCAGCCTCCTTTGCGACTTGCACTCATTCCATATGTTTCTTCTTACGCAGATGAAGTTCGAAAGCTAGATGGAAGTAAAGGTTTGTTGCGCTCCTTCAATGGCGGTATGGATATCAAGTACGGGGTGAATGAAGCATTTACCTTAGATCTTACTTTGGTTCCAGATTTTGGGCAGGTTGTTTTTGACCAACAAGTATTGAATCTTACTCCCTTTGAGGTGCAATTCAATGAAAATCGCCAATTTTTTACAGAAGGAATGGAACTTTTTAATAAAGCTGGGATTTTTTACAGCCGGAGAATTGGTATTCAAGCACCAAGTAAAGTCACACAAACTATGTTAAATGAAGAGGAATACCTCGAAAACATTCCCGGTTCATCTCAATTATATAACGCTTCAAAATTATCGGGTAGAAATAACAAAGGGCTTGGAATTGGCGTTTTCAATGCAGTAAATGCGGAGCAAAGTGCTACTGCAATATCTAAGCTGGACAATAGCCAAAGAGAGGTGCTCATTTCACCACTCACCAACTATAACGTGATGGTTTTTGATCAAAACCTCAAAAATAATTCAAGTGTAACTTTCACTAACACGAATGTCTGGCGTGCTGGTTCCTTTTACGACGCAAATGTATCAGCCTTTAACTTCAATCTGAATACCAAAGACAATAACTATAATATCAACGGTAAAGGAATCCTTTCTGCTCAGCTAGATAAAGAAACAACTGTTGGTCATAACCTTAACCTTAATGTTCAAAAGCAACGTGGATCATTGATTGGAGGAGTCGGTTATTTACAAGAATCTGATACCTATGACCCCAACGATTTAGGTTTTAATTACAATAATAACCGTCGTGTGATCCAGGTCAGTTCTTCTTATCGCGATTTTACTCCAAAGTGGCAAAAACTCATGAAATGGAATGTGAATGCTTCATTTTCACAAACTTTCCTCTATAATCCAAGTGTTTTTAGTTCCAATATGGCAAGTATAAATTTCTTTGCTGTGAGTAAAAAATTCAATGCTGGTGGCCTCAACTATGGAGCAACTTTGCAAGAAAGTAAAGACTATTTTGAACCTCGAAAGTGGGGAGCAGTCTTTACAATACCTCAATTTCAATTTCTTAACGCTTGGTATTCGACAAATTACCAACGTAAATTTGCCATAGATCTTGGTGGAAGTATGGTTGACTACCATCAATCTGCATGGAGGCAATATGCCTATAATTTCAATCCAAGATTTCGCTTATCGGATGCCGTATTTTTAATTTATTCTTTTGAAAAAGAATTACAATTAAATAGCATTGGATATGCTATTCCATTCGCTACCCCTGCTCAAACATATAGTGGTATTTTATTTGGGCAGCGCAATCGCAATACCACGGTTCAAGCCATCTCATTTGATTACATATTAACGAACCGCATGTCGCTAAGTTTACGCCTACGTCATTATCGATCTACATTGGCTTACCAAAATTTTTCGCTTCTTCAAGATGATGGAAGTTTGATATTACTCGATGGATTTAATGGTAATACCGCAGATGGTACTTCAGCTTATGATATCAATTATAACGCATTTACCATAGATTTCGTTTACCGTTGGGTATTTATGCCGGGAAGTGAATTGAATATAGTTTGGAAAAATTCCGTTTTTGCGAGTAATGACGCCGTAAATGTTGCCTACTGGCAAGACCTCTCCTATACCCTACAGACTGGAGCGCTCAATAGCTTTTCTATGAAATTAATCTATTGGCTTGATGCACAGCAATTCAAAAAAGGAAGAGACGTCTTACCACGCTGAGTACTTTCCATCTGTATGGATGTAAGCTCTATGCGAAGTCTGATCGATCTGATTTTCTGATGAATATGGATAGACAACTGCCGCTTTATTCCAGACTTTTTTTCCTTTTGGTACCGCTATTTTAACAATTACCTCCTGATCTCGAAAACAATCTTTTGAAGGAAAAGAATACCCACTTGATAACAAGAGTTGACCGTTGGCAACATTCATTGGAAAGTCAATATTAGCAGCTCTTTGATTGGCTCTCTGGTAGGATGAACCGTTGGCTTTTTTCTCAATAGATATATGGAAAAGGCTATCAGTTGAAGTGGTATATGTAATTGCAATGCCACTTTTATAAATGCGACCATTCTCTGCAAATAAAAACCATTGATCTGGATTTTTACTAGGTTTAAATAATCCATTTTTATTGCTTACGCGGTATTTACTGGTGCTAGACCAATATGAATCGGCATCGATTTCAAGTTGTAGTGAATCAGCGCTAATGGTACTTACTTCAGCACTCACAGCACCGTCAATAGTAAATGATTTAAGGGTTTGAAGTCCAACAATCCCCAAGAGCACAACCCCTCCTAAGAATGTGACTCCAAAAAACAATATTGTTCTGGAGAACCATTTTCTGTTGAAGAAAAATAGCACACGAAATCCAAGTAATATACTTGTCAAGGCAATGGAAAAGAGGACTATAGAAATTCCGAAATAGGCAAGATTAGTCAACTGATTTGTCTCAAAAAAAAGGGAACCTAACTCACCTAAGGAAGTAAAATTACCATTGACCTGAGCTGGAATAATGGCTGGGTCTACAAATAAAAAAAGACATACATGAATCAAAGAAAACAAGCCCCATAAGACGAGAAGTATCCCAATTACCTTTTTGAATAACAGAACAATTTGGCGCAATCCTTTACTCAAGGCAGAATCTCTCCTAAATTGACTTGACCACTTTTTTGCATTTTTCTCTACACGCTCGGTGGCACCCTTGAATTCAGATTTAATACTTTCAAAATTTACGGGCAAACCTCTCATTTGAAGCTTTTCACTTGCGGTTTGCGCACTTGGAGTAATGATCCATAATAGAATGTAGAGTGGAATACCCGAACCAAATGCCATTGTAAAGAGTACTAAAATAGCACGAACGAAGACCACGTCAATATGGAAATATGCAGCAGCTCCGCTTGCCACACCCCCAATTATGGCTGATTCTGTATCTCGAAAGAAACGTTTTTCATGTCTTTCCTCGGAGGTTGTTTGGCTTGAATCTTGCTTTTCACTAGTAGCTTCACCGAAATTTTCTGGACTACCCAAAACAGCAATAACTTCCTCAATATTCGTTTGAAGAATAACGCTTGAAGGAACTTTTTGACACTCTTGAAATAGTTCTACAATGCGCAATTCCACATCTTGTAAAATTTCATCACCACCAGGCTCATTAATTAGTATTTCTTTGAGTGCCTTTAAATATTGCTGAAGTGTTTCATATGCCTGTTCTTCAAGCGTAAATGGGAAACCCTGTATATGAATTGAAACCGTTTTATTCATCTTATTAGTTTTGATTTATTTGATCTACAGCTTGTTGTAATTCTTGCCATGTGCGGGCAAGATCTTGATAAAATTTTTGCCCCTTTTCGGTTATCTTATAATACTTTCTTGGCGGACCTGAGGTAGATTCTTCCCAACGATAGCTCAAGACTTCTAAATTTTTAAGCCTCGTTAGCAAGGGATAGACTGTGCCTTCAACAACTAATAATTGTGCCGTACGTAATTTGTTTAATATTTCAGACGGATACGCCTCCCCTTGATTTAAGATGCCAAGAATGCAGTATTCCAAAACACCTTTCCGCATTTGTGCCTGTGTATTTTCTACATTCATCTCTTGTTAATTTTTATACAAAGTTATATGTTTTATTATGTATTATGCAATACATAGTACTAAAAAAATAAAAAAAGCGCATTTATTTGCGCCAATTAATTAAATAAAAACCTCTATTTCAAGCATTTAAAATAATCAAACGGTTCTTTACAGGTATTACATTGGTAGTGGGCTTTGCACGCTGTACTGCCAAATAAACTCACCATTTTTGTATCATGACTGTTGCATTTAGGGCAAGCAACTTTAGGTGGATCTGAGAAAAGCACGGATTTATTAGGCTCGTTAACAGGCGGTGCAATACCGTATAATCTCAATTTTTGACGCCCCTCCACACTGATCCAATCGGTAGTCCATGCAGGGCTAAGGACGTGTTTTACTTTAGCATTTGTAATGCCTTTCTCTGTTAATTTTGCTAAGATATCTACCTCTATCTGTTGCATAGCCGGACAACCGCTGTAGGTCGGGGTAAGCTCTATAATCCAATATTGTTCTTGAAGGTAAATTTGCTGTATAACTCCTAAATCCAATACGGTAAGAACCGGAATTTCAGGGTCATTTACTTCATTTAAGATTTTTAGTATGTCTACTTCTCTTACCATTCCATGTTAGGGTAAGCCCGTTGCATGTATTGAAGATCAGCTAATAAATAGCCCATATGTTCGGAATGACGACCTTCACGGCCACCTTCGAATTTCCAATTATTTTTTGGTATCTCAAGTGTTGCCTCTTGAAGTATGCTGGTAACGGTTGTCATCCATTTGGCTTGTATGGTTTCCATATTTGGGATTTTTCCGTCGGCCAGTAAGGCATGGTCTATTGCATCTACATAAAACAACTCATGGGTATAACGCCAAAGATGGTCAATCGCATCTTGTGCGCGTTTATGCGATTCGTCAGTGCCATCCCCCATGCGGATCACCCACTCCGAACTGTGTTTTAGATGATAACGCGTTTCTTTTACAGATTTTGCAGCAATAGCAGCGAGTTGTTCTACCGGGCTTTGCATAAGCGCTTCATACAGCGGAAGACGAAATGCGTCAAAGAAAAATTGACGAAGCATTGTCATTGCAAAATCGCCATTAGGTTGTTCCACAAGCAGCACATTTTTATACTCCTGCTCATAACGCATATAGGCTAACTGATCGTGGTTGCGACCTTTTCCTTCGAGATCTGCAGCTAAATCATAAAGACTGATTGCCTGTCCGATCAGATCCAAAGAAATGTTGGTGAGGGCAATGTCTTCCTCTAAAATTGGTCCATGACCACACCATTCTCCCAAGCGCTGTGCCAAAATAAGGCTATCGTCAGACATGCGCAGAACATATTCAAAAAGTGCTGATTGCTCCATCATTACATGTGTTTGACGCCGTCTGGTACTTCGTAGAAAGTCGGGTGGCGATAGATTTTTGTATCAGAGGGTTCAAAGAAAGATGCTGCATCATCAATGTCAGTAGCGTGGATATGTGCCGATTCCACAACCCAAATACTGATTCCTTCTGAACGACGTGTATAAACGTCGCGAGCATTTTCTAAGGCTAGCGTAGCATCAGGTGCACGCAAGCTGCCCACATGTTTGTGATTGAGTCCTTGTTTACTGCGTATAAATACCTCCCAAAGAGGCCATTCGATAGTTGACATCGTCTTATAATATTAAGTTATGCAGATTTTTTCATCGCGCGTTTTTTTGCGAATGCAGATGCTGCTTCACGAACCCAAGCGCCTTCTTCTTTCGCTTTAACTCGAGCAGCAAGACGCTCTTTGTTACATGGTCCATTTCCTTTCACTACTTGCCAAAATTCATTCCAATCGATTTCAGAAAAATCATAATGTCCTCGCTCTTCATTCCATTTTAGGTTGGAGTCTGGAATAGTGAGTCCAAGAATTTCTGCCTGAGGTACAGTTGCATCGACAAAACTTTGGCGGAGTTCATCGTTGGTAAAACGTTTAATTTTCCATTTAATAGATTGATCAGAATGGGTAGACTCAGCATCACTAGGTCCAAACATCATGAGTGCGGGCCACCAAAAACGATTCATAGCATCTTGTGCCATCGCCTTTTGCTGTGGTGTTCCGTTGCAGAGCTTAATTAGGGACTCATATCCTTGACGTTGGTGAAATGATTCTTCCTTGCAAATCTTCACCATTGCACGAGCGTATGGCCCGTAAGAAGTTCTGCACAACGCCACTTGGTTCATAATTGCAGCGCCATCAACTAACCAACCGATGGTGCCAATATCTGCCCAAGTGAGCGCTGGATAATTAAAGATGGAAGAATATTTAGCTTTTCCAGAATGTAAGTCGTCAATAGTTTGTTCTCTACTTGTTCCGAGTGTTTCCACCGCGGAATACAAGTACAAACCATGTCCAGCCTCGTCTTGCACCTTCGCAAGAAGTACCGCTTTTCGGCGTAAGTTCGGAGCTCGTGTAATCCAATTTCCTTCAGGAAGCATCCCTACAACTTCAGAGTGCGCATGTTGAGATATCTGGCGAACGAGTGTCTGACGGTATTCATCAGGCATCCAATCGTTGGGCTCAATCTTGATTTCACGATCAATTTTCTCTTGAAAACGAAGTTCTTTTTCAGCTTGGGTCATAATGTCATTGTTACGATGAAACAAATATAGAAAATAACTACGCCTTCAAAACATGATTAGCATCACTTTGTTCATTGCTAGTTGTTGGTTGAGGCTTGCGCATTATTGCTTACTTTTGACACTGATTATTTACAACTATGTCAACTCAATTTCATTCCCTTCAAGTTACGGATCTTAAAAAAGAAACAAAAGGTTGTGTATCAGTGGCTTTTGAAGTTCCAAAAGGACTAAAAGAACAATTTAATTTTGCCGCTGGACAATACCTCACACTCAAAAAAATCATAGATGGCGAAGAAATCAGAAGATCTTATTCGCTGTGCAGTTCTCCCCAGGATAATGAATGGAGGGTTGCAATCAAACAAATTCCTAGCGGTAGGTTTTCATCCTATGCAAATGATCAATTGCAAATAGGCGACTCATTAGAAGTTATGGCACCTATGGGGAATTTCAAATTTGAACCTAATCCCAGCCTTCAAAATCACTATGTTTTGTTTGCAGCAGGTAGTGGTGTTACTCCCATATTTTCTATACTTAAAACTATTCTACTTGAAGAGCCATTAAGTAGCGTTACATTTTTTTACGGCAACAAAGGATTTGGGGAAGTCATTTTTAGGGAGGAGTTAGAAGCTCTTAAAAATCGTTACCTAAATCGAATGAATTTGGTACATGTCTTCTCACGTGAAAATATCGGTGTTCCCTTATTGAAGGGCCGCATAGACGCTGAGCGCACACACAACTTGCTTCGGGCATTTTTGAAGAATCAAACCATTAATGGCGCTTACATCTGCGGTCCACAAGACATGATTTTAGCGGTAAAAGACGAGCTTCATACCTTTGGAATGGACACTAAAGACATTCATTTTGAATTATTCCATGCTGCACCAATCGCTAAATCCACTGAAAATCCACAAGAAAACTTGCCGATTTTTGAATCGCACATTGAATTGATTATGGACGGTGAAGTCACCAATTTTTATCTTTCTTCAGATGGCCCGACGATTCTTGATGCTGCTTACAAGGCTGGTGCGGACGCACCATATGCATGTAAAGGTGGAGTTTGTTGTACTTGCAAGGCCAAAGTATTAAGGGGTGAAGTAGTGATGGAAGTAAATTATGCACTCACACCAGAAGAAGTAGAACAAGGATACGTTCTTACCTGTCAAGCGCATCCAAAAAGTAACGATATACTCATTTCATTCGACGACTAATATGGGCTTATTTGACCGTTTTAAATCCAACAAAAACAGCGCAGTTCCAAAAGGTGCTCATCTCCTTACTGTGAAAAGTGTTAAGACACTGAGCAATAGCGCAGTTCAAATTGATTTTTCAATTCCTGAATCGCTAAGCGACAACTTTAAATTTCAAGCTGGGCAATACCTCACGCTTGCAGTAGAAATCGATGGGAAGCAGCAAAGAAGATCCTATTCTATCTGTAGCAGTGCTTCAAATGGTTTGAGTATTGGTGTTAAGGCAATTGCAAACGGACAAGTATCAAATTACTTGCAGCAATTGAAAGAAGGATCAGTATTAACTGTTTTTGAACCCGAAGGAAACTTCATTTGGAAGCCTAGCTATCAAAAAGCTGTAGCAATTGCTGCAGGTTCTGGAATTACACCAATCATGAGCATGCTTCATACTGCCGGTTCACAAACTGCATTTCAACTTTTTTACGGAAATAAAAGCCCTGAAGATGCGCTTTTCTTAACGGAAATTGATCTGCTCTCCAACACTGAAACACACCTCTTTTTCTCTCAAAAAGAAGTGTCTGGGGCTCAATTTGGTAGAATCGACGAAGCGGCGCTTAAAGCAAAAATCAAATCTGATCTTAGTCTACTGCAAGCCGATGCATTTTTCCTCTGTGGACCTCAAGAAATGGTAGAAAATGTAGAAAAAACACTTGCTTTCTTTGGGGTTAGCCCTCAGAAAATCCATAAAGAATTATTCTTTGTAAGCGAAAAACAAAAAGACACTCCATCCGAACCAAATTTTAATGGCAAAAGCAAAGTGAAAGTCATGATAGATGGAGAAATTGCCACATTCGAAATGCAAGGACAGGACAAAAGCATACTTGAGCTTTCTGAAAAAGCAGGACTCGATGCGCCTTTTTCGTGTCGCGGCGGAGTGTGTTCTTCATGTAGAGCTAAAATACTCAAAGGAAGCGCATCTATGCGAATGAATCATTCTCTTACAGATAGCGAAATTGCTGAAGGCTACATCCTCACCTGCCAGGCCTTTGCTACAAGTGATGAATTAATTGTAAGTTTCGATGAATAAGACAGTAGTTGTTCTGGGCGCAAGCCAAGGAATTGGCGCTGCTCTTGTTGAGCATATGGCGCAAATAGAAGGAGTTCATGTTATTGCACTCTCTAGAAATCTGGTACGTATGAAGTCGCGATTTCTTCAACCAAACGTGAGTTGTTATCAATTGGATATTGCCAAGAATGTAACTAAGCAGTTAAATGCTATTCACTTCAGTAATCCAATTGATATCCTTGTCAACAATGCAGGACTATTGATTAATAAACCTTTTGAGCAACTGAGCCATCAAGATTTTACCGAAAGCTACCAAGTCAATGTCATTGGGATCATGGAGGCAACACAAACATTATTACCTCATTTATCACCAAAAGCACATATTGTCAATATAAGTTCAATGGGTGGTTTTCAAGGAAGTTTAAAGTTTGCTGGATTGGCGGCTTATTCCACCTCCAAAGCAGCACTTTGCGCATTCACAGAACTTTTCGCAGAAGAATTTAAAAATACAGGGATTCATATGAATTGCTTGTGCCTTGGTGCTGTTCAAACCGAGATGCTTTCAGCTGCTTTCCCAGGTTATGTCGCCCCAACATCTCCCTCTGAGATGGCTCAATTTATTTCAGATTTTGCCTTCAATAATCGGAAGCATTTCAATGGGAAAATCATCCCTGTTTCCAGTTCTAATCCATAATTTTCAATCCGCAGGCTTTTTTGTAACTTCGTTCAGTGAAGCAGTTGTGTAGGATTCTATGTTTTTTAATGGTCACCCCATTTTTGGCCCAAGATATCCATTGGACCCAATACAACGACAATCCAATCTTTCTCAATCCTGCACATTCCGGAAATTTCAATGAAGATCTGCGCCTCACCGCAAATTACCGAACACAATGGCGTAGTGTAAGTATTCCTTTTCAAACTACCGCAATTGCTGCAGATACCAAATGGAAGCAATGGGGACTCGCACTCAATTATTTTCATGACCAGGTAGGTGACGGGAAATTCCAAACAAACGAATTTCAACTGAGTATTTGTCGGCCATTGGCAATTTCTAAACAACATCAACTCAGATCAGCTTTTCAATTAGGGTTCAATCAAAGGCAATTGAATAGCAATGCCTTTTATTTTGATAGTCAATATAACGGCTATATTTTTGACCCCAATGCCCCCACCAATGAGTCTTTTCAGATAGCATCGATGACTAAACCTATGCTAGGCATTGGACTTATTCATCAATATAAATTGAATCCTCAAATCTCCGTTGAAAGTGGATTAAGCTTCTTTAACCTGACCAGGCCTAATCAAAGCTTTTTTGTGGACAATACTCAGCGTGACATCAGGTTTAATTTTTTTAGTCAACTACGCTACCAATATGATGAATTACTGGTCTTTAAACCCAGTTTTCAGCTCAATTTACAAGGTTCTTATCGCATAGTTAACTTTGGATCAACTGCCGAATATTTGTTATCTTCAAAGGATAAAATTACACTTAGTACTGGGCTTTGGTGGCGTTCAAAAGATGCCTTTTGCCTTCAATTTGGCCTAGCCCGTGGCCCACTTTATACAGGAATTTCATATGACATTAATTATTCATCCTTAGTACCTGCAAGTAAAGGACGTGGCGCATTTGAATTAAGTGTACGCTATGTTTTTAGTAAATTCCAACCGCCTCTACAGCAATATCGCATATGTCCAGACTTTATTTGATTTATTTGCTGTTGTTCTGCTCGCCACTTTACGCACAAAAACAGGTATTGCGGCTTGTTTCTCATGCAGATGCTCAGGTGCAAGAATTAGACTACATTGAAGCTATCAAGTTTTATGAGCAGGCCCTCGAAATGCAGCCTAATGATATAGACATACATTGGAAAATAGCGGAAGCCAACAAACAATTTAAAGATTACAAAAGAGCGGCAAACTACTATCTCAAAGTATTCGAGCAGGACTCAGATGGGCAAAAATACCCACTTGCCCAACTTAATTATGCCCTTATGCTAAAGCAGCAAGGGCGCTACAAAGATGCACTTGCGCAATTTAAAGAAATAAAAAGATTCTTTTCAGACGACAAACAAAATACAGCCTATCTCAAAGCAGCCCAGGAGGTAATTGCTTGCTCGTGGGTTCTTAAACAACTTAAATATGTAAGCGCCGAAGAAAAATCATCGTTGAGGGCACATGCTGTCAATACTATTGATGCAGAATTCGCGCACTTCATACTCAACGACACCCTTGTTTACAGTGCTTTAAAAGCTGACTCTATTGCCGAAGATCAAGAACAAATCTACAGTTCTTCGTATAAGGTTCAATTATATCAGTATCCAGCATCCGATCAAATCTCGACCTTTTTAAATGGTACGAGTCCAAATTACGAATACGGTAATTTTACTTTAAGTCCAGATAGTAGTTTTGGATTTTGTACAGCATGCAAAAGAGAAGGAATGTCCATGAATTGTCAGCTTGTTCGCATCATTCCATTTGAACATTTTTGGCAACTTGACACCAACTATGTTTGTCCCTTAGCTCCTACAACATATAGAAGCATGCCTCATTTATTTGAGCTTGACGGTTCACTACATTTGGTCTATAGCGCTACAGAGGCGAATGGTAAAGGTGGTTTAGACCTTTGGATGACTACCATTGAAAAAGATGGATCTTTTCAAAAAGCGATTCAACTCAGCGAACTAAATTCAATTGAAAATGAAGTGTCACCTTGGTTTGATCCTTATTTAAAACGCCTCTATTTTTCAAGTTCTTGGCATCCTGGTTTTGGTGGTTATGATATTTTTTATGCTACGCTACAAACAGATGGTCGTTTTGGACCACCTATCAACTTAGGACTTCCCTTTAACAGTGCTGCAAATGATCTATACTTCTTTTGTGCTGCTGATACCGCCTATTTGAGTTCGAACCGTATTGGAAGTCTGTACGCTTCTCATCCCACTTGTTGCAGCGACGTATATTATGAACATTTTCCAAGACCTCTTCCCAAAACCACCCAATCTGATACTGTTACACAGCAAATTGTGAAACTCCCGATTAGGCTCTATTTTGAAAACGATCATCCCAATCCTAAATCAATTGCTGATTTGACAGAACTCTCGTATGAAGAAACATACACTAAATACAAAAGTCAATATCCCTTGTACTTACAAAAAGTTGGCGAAGGACGAGATTCGCTAGCCAGCATGATTCAAACTCAGGCCTTGCTCTCCTTTTTTAATGATGAAGTAGATCGAGGGATGCAAGATCTTTCGCTATTTCGCGAACAGGTGTGGCAAGCGCTACAATCTGGTCAGCAGGTTAGTATAATGGTCAAAGGATATGCAAGTCCTCTGGCCAAATCAGATTACAACGTGCATTTGACAAATAGACGAATTTCTGCAATTAAAAATTATTTTGAAGAGATAGATGGTGGTAAATTTGCACCCTACATGCTAAGCACACCTCTGCGCTTACAATTTATTGAAGTTCCTATGGGCGAATATAAAGCCAACAAAGCAGTTAGCGATGATTTCTACGATCAACGGAATTCTGTTTATTCTAAAGATGCTTCCTTGGAAAGACGCATTGAAATTATTGAACTTCGGACTGAATCTTTAAAGCACTAATGAGTCAAAAACAGCGCATCCATTTTCTTGATTTTAGTCGAAGTGTTGCGATCCTTATGATGTTACAAGGTCATTTCATTTCAATGACTTTGGAAAGCTACCCAATATTCATGGCTGAGGTAAGACTTCATGGAAATTCTGGAAATGTTGCATTCAGTATTTGGGGTTTTTTCAGAGGGTTAACTGCACCTTTATTCTTTACCATTTCTGGAACGGTATTTACCTACCTATTGCATAAAGAATGGCAAAAGAGAAGCACTTCTTTTTTGCAACTCGAGCGTGTTAAAAAAGGATTGAGGAGGGCTATTAGTTTATTGCTTGTAGGTTATTTATTGCAGCTCAATCTTAAATATATCAAATACTATTTTGCTGGACATTTCAATCCTCATTTTTTGGCATTCCATATTTTGCAATGTATTGGTGTTGGGTTGTTACTCTTGTTAGCCATGAGTGCGATTTTATCCAAAATCAAACACCTTAGTTGGTTTTTTTACCTCCTTTTTGCTCTACTCATTTTCAGCCTAACACCGCTTGTTCGGCTTCAATCAGGATTTTTCCCTGAAGGCATTCCTACTATTATACAAAATATGATCAAAGGTCCTGATACGGGTTTTTCTGTCTTTCCTTGGATTGGATATGTATTTTTAGGCGCAGGATTTGGGCATTATCTGAGCATTCGAGGTACGGGCCATAACAACAACAATGTATACCGTTATTTACTTTGGGTTGGCCTGATATTTTATATGCTTGGGTGGGTAATAACATTCATTTACAACAAAGACCTTATCTATTTTCACTATAAATACTTATGGGCATTTGACCGTACATTGTTAGTGACGATTCTCCTCATTTTATTTACATACCTGAGCGGATTTGAACGTATGAGGCATCCTTATTTTATGGCTGTCGGACAAGAAACGTTTTCCATTTATATATGGCATGCCATTATCCTATATGGCGCTATTACAGGTTATAGCCTTCGGACCATTCTAGAAAACAAGTTGAGCGCAACACAATCGATATTTGGAGCTTTGCTCTTCTTGGCATTTTTTATTGTGTTCGTTCAAGTTCTAGGACCCATTCGTCAATTCTTTCGTAACTTTCGATCGTTTTTTAGTACCAATGGGAGACCAAATTAGCCTTAACAAACCAAAAACGCGCCTCTACTTCATTGATATTGCGCGTACTATCGCCATCTTACTGATGTTAGAAGGCCATTTTGTACACGATTCTCTCGCTTTAGAATGGGTAGATGA
Source organism: Crocinitomicaceae bacterium (assembly GCA_030830205.1). Taxonomy (GTDB): domain Bacteria; phylum Bacteroidota; class Bacteroidia; order Flavobacteriales_D; family Crocinitomicaceae; genus UBA952. Next base: position 19,296 of record JAURNL010000060.1, read on the forward strand.
CTCCTTTCCTGCCTATCAAACATGGAAGTTTATTCGTGGGTTTACCTCTCCTACCTTTCTAACGGTAACTGGATTGATTTTTACATATCTCCTTCTTGGCAATGAGCAGCAATCTTTTTGGAATAATATTCGAGTTCGAAAGGGGTTCAAACGGGTTGTTGAGCTGCTTTTTTGGGGTTATTTATTACAATACTATGCATTCCATGTATTGCAATGTATTGCTGTAGGAATTTTAACTATTATACTTCTTTATGGATTGTTTCGATTGATTAAAGTTGTTCCACTCTGGATTTATTATTTTCTGGCTGGGACACTTCTATTCTATTCACAATTATTTTTTGGATCGCTAGGTGACCACTATTGGCCTGAAAATGCACCTGTTTTTATTCAAAACATGTTTCATGGTCCACACTCTGAGTTTCCGATTACACCAAGAATGGGCTACACGATGTATGGGGCTATGCTAGGAGTTTGGCTTTATCAATATAAAAACTATGTCAAATCACTTCCTGTTATCATAGGTTCATTTGGTGTTGGATTGGCCCTTTTCTTTGGGATCAAACCATTTCTGGTCTGGCTTCAAACGCTTCCTGGCCTACAAAATATAGCATTTTATAAAATGGATTGGCTCTTAGATAAATTTGGGATGGTTTTGGTCATTTTATCCTTGCTTTTAGGATTAGAAACCTATGTTTTAAAAATCAAGAAGGATAATTTATTTCTAAAAATTGGTCAAAATACCCTAAGCATCTTTATCATTCACATGATGTTACTGTATGGGAGCGTAATTCGAATTGGGTTCAATGACTTTTTACATCAAAAACTTGGACCTATCGAAGTCATTCCTTATACATTGGGATTCTGGCTCATCTTTATTGTTTTCGTCTATTATATCGATGTAATAAGAGCGAAATTGCACTTTATTCTATGGCCAATGAAAAAATACAGCAGCTTACTTTTTGGCATTCGCATACAAGAAAAGTAGCGCAGTATTAAAGGTTTATACGTTGATTTTTCTTTTTAAAAGTCGCTCTCCGCACGCATCTTGAACCTTTACTTTGATTTCATAATTACCAGGTTTACTGTATACATGACGTGTTTTAAAGGCAGTTTCAGTCATGCCGTCACCAAAATCCCAAACCACACTTCTGGCATTTGGGTAGTTTGAACTTAAATGAACCACTTTTTTATCTTCAGCATTAACCCGAACATCGATTTCTACGGTATTCAAATTGATCTGATAACGATTTTTATTCATTAAAACCTGGGTACCTGCAATATCTTGAATAAGAGTTGCTTGTTTGGCATCGAGTTTTGAAGTAAAACTTAAGTTTGGTTCTGCCTTAAACAAGGCGGCATAAAAACAGGAAGCAACGAGATAAGAGCCTGCCAATGATGGATGTTGTTTATCTTCTTGATATAGTTGAATTTGCGGATGATTTTCCTTAACGGTTTCCCAGACTCTGCCTACAGGGACTATAGAAAGATTCAATTGCTGGCCAACGTATTGGTATCCATCATGTACACGATCTGACATTTCTTGGAAAGTCCAATCTATACCTAAAGAGTCATCTCGATGACCTCCATCGTAACCCCAAGTCTGATACAAAAGCACATTAGTACACCGATTATTTGCATAAATAGAATCTAAGAGCTGTTTGATATATGGGATACTCATAGAGTCTATGATAGCATGTTCTTGGGCTAATTCACGGCTAAAGCCCTGTAGAACGACATAATCCCATTTCTTTGACTTTATGTTCTTGTACAATTCTGGTCTCTTGGAATGCATTTCAAAAGTATGGCTCGATTTAGCATCCATTAGTACCTCGATTTTTACTCCTTTACTTTCTGCCATCTGCTCAAAAAGCTTTGGCATATTGTTGTAATGTGTATAAGAATTTCCTACGAACAAAATTCGCATAGGCTGCGCAAAATGCAACCCAATTGTAAGGGTGAAAACTAAAAAAGATAATAATCTCATCAAGTAATTATTGAAAATTAGAATCAAACAAAATTCTTGCCAAATCAGCTAACTCCTTTGAGTCAGCCGCGATTTTTGGCTTACTAAAATTAATGTCATCAATATCTTGAAGCGGGATGAGATGTATATGTGCATGAGGTACTTCAAGTCCTATCACGCTCACACCAATTCTTTTACATGGAATCTGAGCCCGTAGTTGTCCAGCTACTTTTTTTGAGAAAAGCCATAAACGTTGGTAATGCTCATCTTCAAGGTCAAAAATATAATCTGTTTCCAGTTTTGGAATAACTAGGGTGTGACCTTTTGCTAAAGGCATGATGTCAAGAAATGCTAAAAACTCCTCATTCTCTGCCACCTTATGGCAGGGTATTTCACCAGCAATAATTCTTGAAAACAAACTTGGCACTATCGAGAAATTGAGATTATTTCGAAATGAATGATTCCTCCTGGAGTTTGAATCTCAGCAATGTCACCAACTTTCTTGCCCAACAATCCCTTTCCAATAGGAGATTCTATAGAAATCTTACGCAACTTAATATCTGCTTCATTTTCAGCAACTAGCGTATATTCGATTTCCATACCATTCGACGGGTTTTTAATTTGAACCTTTGAAAGGATATAGACTTTGCTATTATCCATGTGGGTTTCGTCAATAAGGCGAGCATTAGAAATGATTGCTTCCATTTTTGAAATCTTCATTTCCAGGATTCCTTGCGCTTCTTTAGCCGCATCGTATTCTGCATTTTCAGATAGATCACCTTTATCTCGCGCTTCTGCGATTTGTTCTGATATGGATGGACGTTGTACGGTCTTTAGATGATGTAGTTCATCCTTTAATTTTTGTAAGCCCTCTGCAGTGTAGTAATTGATATTCGACATGCTATACGATTTATGGAAACAAACAAGAGAGCCCTTTACAGAGCTCTCTTGTACCTAACAAAGTTAGAAAAATTATTTTAAGCTAATAGTAGCACCGATGGTATGAATAGTGCCAAAAACACCTGCAAAACGTGCAGCGTATTCTAAACCAAGCGCATTTTGGTTGTCACCCACTAATGCATCAATGGAGAAACCTGCTGAAGGACCACTAAAAGCACTTGATTTGGTCTCTTCATTGAACATTCCATCTTCATAACAGAATCCAGCTCTTAGGTTGAATGCCATGTTATCTTTAGAAACACCGTAATCCAAGCCTACACGATACTGATCTTTCATGAATGAATTTGCAGTAAAGCCCATAGCCAAATTCAATTTGTTGCTCTCATTAAAAATGAAATCATAAGATGCCCCTATTCCTAAGAGTGAAGGTAATTCAAAAGTAGCAGAACGCTCTTCCAATGAAGCATTATATCCTGTACTTACATAGGTAACCTGTTGAGCCAAACCATCTCCTTTGTAGCGCATGACAGGACCTACATTCTTTAGCGTGATTCCGAATTTAAGTTGGTCTTGTTCACCAGATACGTAACGAATTCCTGCATCTATCGCAATACCGTTAGCCTTTAGGTTTGAAATACTTTCAGAAATGACTTTAAAATTAATACCACCATAAATAGATGATGAAAATTCCTTGGCATATCCTACACTAAAAATATTAAACCGTGGAGAAAAGAATCCTATATTCCCTTCAGGATTGGCTACTGTAGTGATTGGAATATCACCGTAATTCATAGACTGTACACTAACTGAAAATACTTCAGAATCAGAGATGCGTTGTGCCAAGCCAGCACCATTCATCGCTATTCCTGCAGAACCCATCCAGTTAGAGAAATTATATTTTAATTGTGTCTTATCTGTGAATGCAAGACCCGCAATATTCATATAGGTCGCTTCTAAACCATTACTATTGGCATATGAAGCATCACCGATTGCAGAAGATCTAGCCCAAGGGTTGACCAACAACTGAGAAGCGCCTGCAGAACCTACACGATCTTCGTTACCTGCTAGAGCAGTAAGTGAGGAAATTAAGCCCGCACTAAGTACAATTTGTTTGAATGTCATTTTCATAGCTTTCAACTATTCTATCATTAAATACCTTGTAAATCCGCTTGACGCATTCCGCCAAAGAATTTCAAGACGCGTTCACCAACATTTGGCACATCAACATGAATGAGATAAATACCTCCAGCAACTGGAATTGCTTTATGGTTTGTTAAATCCCAATCAATATAAGTCTGTGGACTATCCTTTTTAAAGGATCTTACCAATTTACCGTTTGCAGTATAGATACGTACCGTACAAACCTCAGGAAGGTTTACAATTTTCACTTTTGTATCTAAGCGAGTACGCTCATATTCAGAGAATGCATAGTAAGGATTTGGCACGACATTGATCATAGCCAATGCTTCTTTGAGCATGTCTTGTGAACCTACTTTGGTCGCGATGTCTTCCATGGACCAACCA
>JAURNL010000061.1 GCA_030830205.1 Crocinitomicaceae bacterium
GACACAGCTAACAGGCCACTTCCCATTAGAAAGGTAATTAGATCTAGAAACTTCCGTAAAAAGTTGATTGAGACCTGGCCAAATGTAATCGGCAAATTGAACTTCTACTATTGGTTTGAGCCCTACAGCAGACATCCCAACTGTAGAACCGATAATGTATGCCTCCTGAATAGGTGTGTTGAAAACACGATCATCTCCAAAAGTTTGGGCGAGAGTAGCTGCCTCTCGAAATACACCTCCAAGCCTTCCACCGACATCTTGCCCATATAGTAGTGCCTCAGGATGTTTTTCCATTAGCTCACGCATGGCAAACAGAGCGGAGTCAACCATTACAGTTTTCTTCTTGCCCACCGGTTCACGTTCGCCTTTTTCAGAGGTAACAGGTGTAGGTGCAAAAATATGATCTTGGATAGAATTTAAATCTGGGTCGGGTGCCTGAAGCGCAGCATCATAAGCCGCATCCACTTCTTTTCTGACTTTTGCTTCTAGGTTGATAAACTCCGCCAAACGAACATCTAACTGTTCAAGTGCGGCTTTGAGTTTTGGGTATGGATCTGCCTTTTCCGCCTCTTTGAGATCATCTCTGTACCATTCTTTTCGCACGCCAGAAGTATGGTGCCCTAGTAAGGGAACTTTAGCATGAATGAGAAACGGTCGGCGCTCCGCACGAACCGTACTAATTACCTCTTCCATAGTTTGATAACAAGCCCAGAAATCCGTGCCGTCAATTGTTCTGACTTCAATCCCGTGAAAACCTTTGATGTATTCTGAAATATCTTGTGCGCGCGTTTCTTTGGCATTCGCTGAGATATCCCATCCATTATCTTGAACTAAATAAATAATTGGATATTGTTTGAGGGCTGCCATTTGAAAAGCTTCTGATACCTCACCTTCTGTACAAGATGCATCTCCAAGAGAGCAAACAACCACGGGTGCATTGTCTGCGCTCCAGTCTGCAAGCCCTGTTTTTTCCTTGTACTGGATTCCCATTGCTATGCCAGTAGTAGGAATGGCCTGCATTCCAGTAGCGGAAGACTGGTGGGGAATTTTTGGTTGATCTGGTCGATTTAAGGAAGGGTGAGAATAGTAAGTTCTTCCACCTGAAAAAGGATCGTCTTTTTTTGCAAAAACTTGTAGCATTAATTCCTCAGGCTTCATGCCTATACCTAATAAAATACTGTCGTCACGGTAATATGGTGAAACCCAATCTTGTGGTTGTAGTTGCATACCAACTGCTAACTGAATGGCTTCGTGTCCACGAGAAGTAGCGTGAACATATTTGGACGTAACCTCTTTGTTTGCTTCGTATTTCTCTGCCATAGTTTTGGCCGTACACATAAGTTCAAATGCACGCCAACTCAGGTCTTTTTGCTTGTTTTTTGACATTTTGTTGATTCAGTATGACAAATATAAGCATTGCACTTACATCTCATCCTTGTTTGATTCGAGTAGACTTTGGTATTTTTGTCAAAAAAATAAGATGCTCGGACTAAAGATGGCAACAGACCCTCGTTGGGTGCGTATTGTGGAAAAAAACATTGAAGAAATATTAATCGATCATGCTTATTGCGAACAAAAAGCGGCGAGCAATGCCATTTCAATGATTGTTACTTACCCACAGTACCCGGACTTAGTAGAAGCCATGTGTGCAATTTGCAAGGAAGAAATGGAGCATTTTGAAATGGTACATCAAAAGCTTAAAGAGCGCGGGCTATCATTGGGGTTTGAAAGAAAGGATCCTTATGTCAATGATTTAGCACTCTATCTCAAACAAGGCAAAAGAAATAGCAGTCCGGCTGGGGTTTTTGTCAATAAAATGCTTTTTGCAGCTATGATTGAAGCACGCAGCTGCGAACGATTCAAAATTTTATCTGAACAGATCTCCGATACAGATTTACGTGAATTTTATCGTTCGTTGATGGAAAGTGAAGCACGCCATTACTCTACTTTTCTTGGTTTCGCTCGCAAATATGGAAAAGGAATTGATGTAGATGGTGCATGGAAAGATTTTTTAGAATTTGAAGCTCAACTCATGGCAAGTTATGGACAAAAAGAAACGATGCACGGATAGGTGCATCGTTCGCTCTTTTTGGTGGTCTTTTGGGGGTAATTTAAAACGAGAGTAAAATTCCTGCATTCACACCACGCACCTTAGGGGCTGATCCTTCGTTAAAGACATCCGTAAGGCTATAAGTCATATATATACTCCAATCTCCGTAACCTGCAGTTGCCATTAAGCTAGCTTGAAAAGGTTTGAATTGAAAGTCGTCATTTGTTTTGTCCTTGTTTTTCTTACCAGCAGCTTCCCATTTTTGAATTTGGCTCGCACCTACACGTCTTCCACCGACAACGCCAGCAGATATATTCCAGGCTTGTTTAGGGTTTTTACTCGAGCTGATTTGTAATAAAAGTGGTGCCTGTAGATAAGAGGACCCTAAAACATTTTTAGTGTAATTAATACCTGTGTTTATACCAATCAAAGTATCGTTAATTACACTTAGATCATAACTTCCTTTCAATGAATATCTGTTATATTGAAATCCTA
>JAURNL010000062.1 GCA_030830205.1 Crocinitomicaceae bacterium
ATGCTTTAGAAATAACCGCGAGCTGAGCATTGCTGCATCAGTACAATTCTTTTCAAGCGGAAGAGTTAGGTCCCATTATTTTATGGAAATGGCAATGGGTGGAATACGAACACAGTTTTTTAGAACACTGCGCTACAAGTTTATTCATACTTGGGTTTGTCCACTGCCCTATTTAGTAAATCAAGTTAAACAGCAGTCTCGGGTAGCAGAAAATAAAATCAACCTTATCCATTCAGGCGTTTCAATGGACAGACAAACGTATTTGAATCCAATAGAGGCAAGAAATAAGTTGGGATGGCCAACGGATAAAAAAATTATGGTCGTTGTTGGAAGAATTGACCCGAAAAAAAGACAACGTTTTATATGGGAAAGCTTTTGCCAAAGACCTTCACTCAATGAGTTGTTGGTTTTTGTGGGTGCGCCAACACCAGATCAAGACTCATCATACCATACTAGCTTGTTAGAAAGCATCAAAAGTCATCCAAAAAGTAACCAAGTATTGTGGTCGGGTTTTCATCGAGCAATGGATCTTGTTTATAGTGCTGCAGATCTTGTCATAATGGCTGCTGACCACGAAACGGTAGGTATGGTCACAATAGAAGCACTTTTTAATGATTGTATCATCGTAGGTTCAAAAAACGGAGGGACCCGAGAAATCATAGAAACCTACGGAGGGGGCCTTTGCTTTATGCCAAATGATCAAAATGAGCTTAATCAGCAGCTCGATTCAGCGCTGCAGGGGCATGTACCCCCTATCAATCGTTCGCTTTTTGAGCAACATTTTGACTTCAACTACGTTTGTGAACGAGTAGAAACCGAAATCTTGGGTTCATAGGCCCCAATTTTTCTGTAAATTCGTTCAATGGATTTATACGCCTCTAAACAGCGATGGAAATTATTTTTGGTCCTTTTGTCCTTGGCCATCGTCAGCGGATCTTTATTTTATTCAAATCAAAGTATCAGAAAAATTGGCGCGCGCGAACGCAGTAAAGCTCAACAATGGGCCTTAGCCCTACGTAAAAAAGCTGAACTTGTGGAGTTGAGTAGTCAAATTTTCACCGCGCTGCAAGAAAAAGAAAGAGAAAAAATAGAACTTGTTGTCAGAGCAAATCGAAATCTATTAAGTGCATCTGACCTAGGTGTAAGTCAGGATGTGGATTTTGCTTTGGCGATCATCGAAGCCAACAGAGATATTCCTTTTATTTTACTCAATGACGATCAGTCTGTATCACAATTTAGAAATATTGACACTAACTCTACTCAAAATAACCTTCAAGGGCTCGCCAATGAATGGATTGCAGCCGGTCGGAGTTATCAAATACAGGTCTTTGAAGGAATGTACATGACCCTTTGTCATGGTTTTTCTAAAGAGTTGGAACGCTTACAGGCACATTCTGACTCTTTAATTCGCTCATTTAATGCCGACCTCACCGATCAAAAAAGTCTTGTGCCTGTGTTATTATATGATCCAAAAACACAAAAGGTTGAGGCGAGTAATTTGTCAAAAAAAGAATTAGCTACGGCTAATGTCCGCGCTACGATTACTGAAATGGCTAAATGGCACCCGCCAATTGAACTCACCATAAACGGAGGCGCTAAATTACTTTATCTTAAAGACAGCGAGGAAGTTCAACAATTATTTTGGTTGCCATACTTACAGTTTGGGATTTTAGGCTTAATTGTTTTGATCGGGTATTTATTGTTTTCAATGTACAGAAAAGCCGAACAAAACCAAGTTTGGGCCGGAATGGCAAAAGAAACTGCTCATCAATTAGGAACTCCTTTATCTTCTATGATGGCTTGGGTAGCCTATCTCGAACAACAAAAGGTAGACCCCATGATAGCGCAAGAAATGCACAAAGATTTAGAACGTTTAGAGAAAATTACTGATCGTTTCTCAAAAATCGGATCAGGGGCCAAACTTACAGAAGGTGATTTAGCTGCAACAATAGAGCAGAATCTGAATTACCTGAAAGCTCGCTTATCTCAAAAAGTAGAAATGCAATTTGAGCTTGATGGAGAGAGGCCGCTTATCGTCCTACATAATGCCTCTTTAATGGAATGGGTCATTGAAAATATTTGCAAAAACGCAGTAGATGCTATGGGAGGGATTGGTGTTTTGCGGATTCATATTCAAGAAGTGGCAGAATGGGTCCATATTGATATTTCAGACTCAGGTAAAGGTCTTACCCCAAAACAATTCAAAACTATATTTGAACCGGGTTATTCCACAAAAAAGCGCGGCTGGGGTTTAGGTCTTACCCTGGTTAAGCGCATTGTTGAAGAATATCATAAAGGGAAAGTTTTTGTCTTAGCCTCGGAACCTGAAAAAGGGACTACGTTCAGGATCAGTATTCCGCACTAAGTCTACCAACTACATTATTCTGACTATCTTTAACCCATCAATTAAATTTTATGGAAGCGCTCATTCTAACAGAAATTCGCAATCAAATTGCTTTTTTAACTATCAATCGTCCGCAACAACTAAATGCACTTAATCAAACAACCATTGAAGCCCTTCATTCCGCGCTTCATTCTGCTGATACAAACCCTGATGTTAGAGTCATTGTGCTAACCGGTAGCGGAGAAAAAGCTTTTGTAGCGGGTGCAGACATTAAAGAGTTTGCAGATTTCAATATTGCACAAGGTGGAGAACTCGCAATGCGTGGTCAACAAACCCTGTTTGATTTTATAGAACAACTCAGCACACCCGTCATTGCAGCCGTAAATGGCTTTGCACTCGGGGGTGGTTTGGAGCTAGCTATGGCTGCACACATTCGCATCGCTAGCACAAATGCCCGAATGGGTCTGCCTGAAACCTCATTAGGTGTAATCCCTGGTTACGGGGGGACACAGCGTTTGGCACAATTAGTTGGTAGAGGAAAAGCAAACGAAATGATTTTCACAGCCGGTATGATGAAGGCTGAAGAAGCATTGCAATGGGGCTTAGTAAATACAGTTGTAGAACAGGCAGAATTGCTCTCTACTTGTGAAGGCTTGGCTCAAAAAATTATTGCGAACTCGCCAAAAGCTATTGCAGCTGCCATTCGTTGCGTCAATGCAGGTTTTAACACCGGAGTGAACGGATTTGAGGTTGAAATTGAAGAATTTGGCAAATGTTTTGGAACTTCTGATTTCAAAGAAGGCACAACGGCCTTTTTAGAAAAAAGAAAGCCTAATTTCAGCGCATAATCAATGAGCAACCCTATCCGCAAATTAGTTGGTCAAACTGCCATTTATGGCCTGCCCTCTATCCTTGGGCGCTTGCTCAACTATTTGCTCGTGCCTCTACACACTTATTATTTTGCACAAACTGCTGACTACGGGGTCATTTCCGAACTTTATGCCTGGGTTGCCTTCTTAATTGTTCTACTCACATTCGGAATGGAAACTGCATTCTTTCGTTTTCTTCAAAACGAAAATGACAAAGACAAAGCTTACAGCGCAGCTTTCTGGTCCGTTGTGGGCATCAATGCTCTATTTTACTTCGTTTTACTGTACTTCAATAATGATATTGCAAATGCATTACTTTTTGAAGGCCATAACGAATATGTCGTGCTTTTGGGGACCATCGTCATGATTGATGCTATAACAGCTTTGCCTCTTGCAAGATTAAGGGCTGAAGAAAAAGCACTCCGTTTTGCAGCAATTCAAATGACAAGTATTGGCCTCAACATTGCCTTGAATGTGATTGCCATGGTATTCTTTTTCAGCGCAAGTCGACCAGAAGAAGGGATCTTGTTTATTCTTTTGGCAAACCTTATCGCCTCCTTAGCTAAGCCTCTTTTACTATACGACAGTATTTTCAATGTGCTATTTGTTAGAGATTGGGGGCTCTACAAACGCATGTGGCGTTACGCAATACCTCTTGTCATCGCGGGTTTTGCAGGAATCATCAACGAAACCTTTGATCGCATTTTACTCAAGCATTTACTTTACGATCCGGCAGTCCCGGACTCCTTGATTTATGCCGAATCTCAAGTTGGCATTTATAGCGCTTGTTACAAGCTAGCCATGTTAGTCACAATCATTTTACAAGCCTATCGCTACGCAGCCGAACCCTTCTTTTTTAACCAAATGCAAAACCAGGACCGAAATACTGTTTATGTGAAGGTCATGAATGTATTTGTTGCTATGGTTTGCGCTGTGTTTTTGCTCGTTAGTCTCAATTTGGATATTTTCAAACATTTTATCCAAAAAGAAGCCTATTGGGAAGGCTTGAAAGTGGTGCCCATTTTATTGATGGCCAATGTTTTCTTAGGCATCTACTACAACCAAAGCATCTGGTATAAATTGAGCGGAAAAACGCAATTTGGAGCCTATATCACGATTATAGGCGCACTCCTAACCATTGCTATCAATGTGTATTATATTCCTCAGTACCAATATATGGCTAGTGCCTGGGCCACACTCATTGTATATGCAACGCAAATGTTACTTTCTTATTGGCTTGGTCAAAGACACTTTCCCATTCCATACAATATCAAAAAATTCACACTATACCTCTGCTTAAGTTTAATCTTGTTTTGGCTTGGTCAGCAGGCTGAATTCACAAAACCTATCCTCAACCACTTATTTCACAACTTCTTGGTGTTTTGTTTTGTGTTACTCGCATTTGTACTCGAAAAAAACAACCTAAAAGCCAGTAGCAAACACTAATTAAACATTTTCTGCGTTAGGGTGTTTAAATAGCTACCTAAACGCTTAACTTTGTTCACATGTCAAATCATCCGTACAAGCCCGGCCCCCTTCTTTCTCAGATTATAGTTCCGAGCGACCTACGCACGAATTTCACAGAAGAACAACTCCCACAAGTAGCTCAAGAATTGCGTCAATATATTGTAGATGTTATTTCTGAAATTGGTAACTCACACTTTGGTGCCTCGTTAGGTGTAGTAGAGCTCACAGTTGCGCTGCACTACGCTTTCAATACCCCAGAAGACCAACTCGTATGGGATGTAGGTCACCAAGCATACGGTCACAAAATCTTGACAGGACGCAGAGATAAATTTCACACCAACCGTCTGAAAGGCGGAATTTCAGGTTTCCCAAAAAGATCGGAAAGTGAATATGATACATTTGGTGTGGGCCACTCTTCTACTTCTATTTCTGCTGCCCTTGGTATGGCTGTTGCTAACAACTACAAAGGAGAAACCAAACGCCAACACATCGCTGTCATTGGAGATGGCGCCATGACCGCAGGTCTATCTTTCGAAGGGATGAATCATGCGGGTTTTGAGAAAGATGCTAATTTGCTTGTTATTCTCAACGACAACTGCATGTCCATCGATCCCAATGTAGGAGCCCTCAAAGAATACCTAACAGACATCACTACTTCACATACTTATAACAAAGTCAAAGACGAAGTTTGGAAATTACTTGGCAAAGTATCTAAATTTGGCCCAGACGCCCAAACTATTGCATCAAAAGTCTCACATGCTCTCAAAGGAACGCTATTAAAGCAATCTAACCTTTTTGAAGCTTTAAATTTCAGGTATTTTGGCCCTGTAGATGGCCATGACGTCATTGGACTTGCTAAAGTAATGGCAGATCTAAAAGACATTCCGGGTCCAAAAATACTACACTGCATCACGCGTAAAGGAGCTGGATACAAATTCTCTGAGGAAGGCAACCCAACCAAATGGCATGCGCCAGGGGTTTTCAATAAAGAAACGGGAGAAATTGTTAAAATTGTTCCAAAATCTCCGGAGCCTCCAAAATACCAAGACGTATTCGGTCACAGCATCGTTGAACTTGCTGAAAAGAACGACAAAATTATGGGCGTTACCCCTGCTATGCCCTCGGGTTGCTCACTTAATATCATGATGCAAGCCATGCCGAAACGCGCCTTCGACGTAGGTATTGCTGAACAACATGCTGTAACCTTCAGTGCAGGCTTAGCAACACAGGGAATGGTTCCTTTTTGCAACATCTACTCTTCGTTCATGCAACGCGCTTTTGATCAAGTTTTGCATGACGTCGCACTTCAAAACCTCAATGTAGTTTTTTGTCTAGACCGCGGTGGTCTGGTAGGAGCCGATGGCGCTACGCACCATGGGGCTTATGATCTTGCTTATATGCGCATGATACCAAACATGATTGTTGCTGCACCCATGAATGAAGAAGAGTTGCGCAACCTCATGTATACTGCCCAATTACCCAACCAAGGGCCCTTCTCTATACGTTACCCACGTGGAAACGGCGTTATGACCGAATGGAAAACACCTTTCAAAGAAATAAAAATTGGTCAGGGAAGAAAAGTTACTTCTGGAGACGACATCGCTATTTTAAGTATTGGCCATCCCGGCAATTTTGCTCAATCTGCTATTAAAATCCTGAAAGAATCTGGGATTTCAGTTGCTCACTACGACATGCGATTCGTCAAACCACTAGACACTCTTCTTTTGCATGAAGTCTTTAGTAAATTCAATAAAGTAATTACAGTTGAAGACGGATGCCTCATGGGTGGTTTTGGCTCCGCAGTACTTGAATTTATGGTAGACCAAAAATACCAAGCTGAAGTCATTCGTCTGGGTATTCCTGACGAGTATATTCATCACGGAACCCAAGAAGAACTCTGGGCAGATTGTGGTTTTGATGCACAAGCTATAATTCGTACTGTTTCTAGCATTTTCCAACTCGATAAAGAAAAAATTTCGCAGCAACATGTCGGTTAAAACCAAATTATTGTAATTTGGACCAAAACTTTATCGACTACTATGCAAAAAACAAACTACAGCGCCTTTGGGACGCTTATTGTCATCTTTTTCTTTTGGGGCTTTGTAGCCGCAAGTAACGACATCCTCATTCCTGTTTTCAAAAAAGCTCTTGACCTTAAACAAAGCAAAGTACTTTGGATTCAAAATACCTTCTATGTTGCTTATACAGTAGGTTCACTTATTTACTTTGCAACCTCTTCCCTGCTCAAAAGAGACTTATTCAATAAAATTGGCTATCGCAATGGACTTGCTTTGGGACTTTTGGTTTCTGCGCTAGGCACTTTACTATTTATTCCCGCCTCCAATAATGGTGGTTCCTTCGAAATGTTATTGGGTGGATTATTTATTGTTGGGCTCGGTTTTTCATTTCAACAAATGGCTGCAAATCCACTTGCAATACAAATGGGTGACCCTGCCAAAGGGAATGTTCGCTTAAGTATGGCTGGGGGAATCAATAACCTTGGAACTACAATTGGGCCTGTAATTGTGTCATATGCCATTTTTGGAAATGCATCCAATGCAAAAACAACCCTAGATCTAGCTTCTGTCCAAACTCCTTATTTAGTTTTGGGAATTGTTTTTGTTTTGGCGGCGCTATTTTTTAAGTTCTCCAATTTACCTGATCACATTGGCGAAGACAATCAAAATGAGCCAGGGCAAATGCTGAGCACCTTGCGCGAACCGCAAGTACTTTTAGCTATGATCGCGATATTCGTTTATGTTGGTGTTGAAGTCGCTACAGCCAGTAACTTACCAGAGTTCATGAAGCAGAACTTAGGCAAAAAAGAAAGTGAAGTAGCTCCTTTTGTCTCCTTATTTTGGGCTAGCATGATGATCGGTCGTTGGGCCTCAGCTGCCGGTGTATTTGAAAAATCTAAAGTTTTCAATCGATTAATGGGTATTTTCTTGCCGATTGTTGCTTTTGGAATATTCGCCTTAGCTAACACCATTGGCGGATCTGATATGTCCTCATTTATGCCTTATATAGGATTGGTTTTTGTGCTTATCGCTGCTGACTTTATATCCAACGGCAACCCAGTTCGTCAGATCATTTTGTATTCTTCTCTCGGTTCTTTAGCACTCATTATCGGTATTTTTAGTTCAGGTTATATCAGTGTATTTGCCTTTATTTCTGTGGGTTTATTTTGCAGCACATTGTGGCCGTGTATTTTCACGCTGGGCATTGCAGGATTGGGGTCAAAAACTAATATTGCCTCGAGCTTGCTTATCCTTATGATCATGGGCGGTGGATTTATCACTTTGGCACAAGGAACCCTGGCTGCAGATAACTTATTGGGAATACAGCAATCTTATTGGGTAGGTGTAGCATGTTTTGCATACCTTATTTACTTTGCAATTCGCACTTCAACAATTCTTAAAAACAAAGGAATTAATACCTTTGAAACCGCAAAAAGCGGACACTAATGGGTATGTATAAAATTGAATTTCACGACTTCTTTACTGCGGCCTTCTCTGTAGACTGTATTATTTTTGGTTATGAAAACGGGCAAATCAAAGCACTTTTAATTAAACGTGCTATGGAGCCCTACGAGAACTATTGGGCTATCCCTGGTGATTTGGTCTACCCTGACGAAGATTTACCAGTTGCTGCAGAACGCATCCTTAAAGAACTTACAGGCCTCGATGATTTACCAATGCATCAATCTCAGTCTTTTGGCCATCCAAAAAGACACCCACAGGGTCGAGTTATCACCATTGCACATTTCGCATTGGTACGTATAGAAGATTTTCAAGTTAAAGCCTCTTCTTGGGCAGACGACATTAGCTGGGTTCCACTTAATGAAGTGCCAACACTGGCTTTTGATCACAATCATATTCTAGAAAGCACCTACGAAATGCTCAAGCAAAAGCTTCAATCTGAACCTGTTTGTTTTGATTTATTGCCTGAACGCTTTACACTCAATGAATTTCAACAACTCTATGAATTTGCTTTTGAGCAAGAAATGGACAAAGCCAATTTTAGAAAAAAAATAAAATATATCCCACTCATTGCGCTGAATGAAAAACAAAAGAACGTGAAACATAGGCCAGCTAAGCTTTTCAGCTTTGATCGAGACACCTATCTACAACGTTTGCTCGCTAATGAGTACAATTTTAAAATGTAAATTTTTTTAGTTATTGTATTTTTTACAATAATGTTTGTAAATTAGACCATCGCTTTCACTCAATGACGAGCGTTATACAGGTTAATAATCAAGGAAACGGAGAGGAGTGTCTCCGTTTCTCTTTTATTATAGAATTGATTAGTTGTTCACTTACAAAACTTATTGTTATTTGTACAATAATTTAATTTTTCCTTATATTTAACCACTCTAAAACTAAAACAACATGATCAGAAAACTCGTCATGGCACTTCTATGCAGCATAGGTGTCACGCAAGTCTATGGGCAAAGCATCAGCGGAACCGTATTAAACGAGCGCTCGGAGGCCATTCCCTATGTTAAAATCACCGTTAAAAGCAGCAAAAAACCTTTTTTAACTGACGGCAAAGGTCTTTTCCAAATTTCAGTTACTGACCCGCAAACCGAAGTGCTCATTTTCTCAGCAATGGGTTACCAAAAACTCGAAGTTCCTGTCCTAGGTAAAACCAATTTGACCGTTGTACTTCAGGAGCTTGTCCAGGACACTAAAGATGTTGTCGTTGTGGGTTATGGTACATCCAAAACCAAAGAGCTCACGGGCGCTACGTCAAAAGTAAAGGGAGAAGACATCGAAAAGATGAACATGACTCGTATGGACCAGGCACTTCAAGGCCAGGTATCTGGAGTAACTATTTCGAGCAACTCTGGGTCGCCAGGTGGTTCTTCTAACATTCGAATCCGCGGATTGTCAACTTTTGGAGACAATGATCCTTTGATTCTTGTTGACGGCGTCGTATATGACTCAGAAGGGCTCAATGCTCTCAACCCATCTGATATTAAATCCATCAACGTGTTAAAGGATGCAACAGCAGGTATTTACGGTGTTCGTGCGGCTAACGGAGTTATCATTGTTGAAACAAAAAACGGTGCAATCAATCGCAAACCAAGCATAGAATACAACGGGTACTATGGTGTTCAACAAACCGCTAGAAAATTAGATTTATTAACCGCTGAAGAATATGCTGTCATCAAAAATGAAGCTTTCGCTTTTGGAGGTCAAGCAATGCCCTTTTCCAACACCAATCTAGGAACTGGAACAAATTGGCAAGATTCAGTTTTTAGCTCAGCACCGGTGCAAAGCCACAACCTTTCACTTAATGGCGGAACGCTAAACACGCGTTACTCAATTGGCTTAGGATACTTTAACCAAGACGGTATTGTAGGTGCCGACAAAGCCAACT
This sequence comes from Crocinitomicaceae bacterium, assembly GCA_030830205.1. Taxonomy (GTDB): domain Bacteria; phylum Bacteroidota; class Bacteroidia; order Flavobacteriales_D; family Crocinitomicaceae; genus UBA952. Next base: position 10,063 of record JAURNL010000062.1, read on the forward strand.
TTGGCCGTTACAATGCGAGAATGAACTTCAGTACCGATATGTCTGAAAAGTTAAAATTAAATTCAGTGCTTTTATTCTCCTCGGACATGCGTAGCACGCTTCCTGAGAATGGAATTGGCTCTGTGCTATATAACACAATTAATGCGTTCCCGAACGAACCAATTTACAGCAGCCCAGGCACATTCTCATACATGGAAGAGGTGAGCGACATTATCAATCCCATTGCACAAATGATGAACCAATATAACTGGAGCACTGCAAATAAATTTGTTGGTAAAGAAGAGTTTATCTATGAGTTCAATGAAAACCTTTCTTTCACCAATCGTTTCAACTATAATTATGCCAACGTAGATAGCAAAGTGTTTTCTCCGCTTGTGTGGTACGGAGATGGCAAATACGCCAATACTGCTGCTGATGCTAGCTTAGCCTCCCCTCAGGTAGAAATTGCTGACAGTATTTTCATCACTAGAGGCGCTGCTGTTTATGAAGAGCGTTCAACTTTTCTCGATCTTACCTACGAGAGCTTTCTGAACTATGAAAAGATTTGGAATGAAATACATAAAGTTAAGGGGACTTTAGGTGCTTCTGTATTTGAGCGCAAAGGACAATCCTTAAACGGTGTTGCATTTGGTATTCCTAACAACTCATTAGATTACGCAGATATCTCTGCCAACACAGCACAAGGAGGCTACCTCAACAATGTAAACTCATGGGAATTCAAAGAGCGTTTGCTATCTGCTTTCTTGCGTGCTGAATATGCTTACAAAGAAAAGTATCTTGTTTCGGGAATTCTTCGCAGAGACGGCTCAAGCAAATTTGGACCAAACAGTCGTTGGGGTCTTTTCCCAACAATTTCAGGTGGATGGCTCATTTCAGACGAGTCTTTCTTTAAGTCTGAAAGTATAGATTTCTTAAAACTACGCATGAGTTATGGGGTTTCTGGCAACGACCAAATTCCAAACTTTGCCTACCGTGCTTTGCTCAACGGAGAAGGAGTTTATGTTTTTGATGACTTAATCACACAGGGTGTGGCAATTGGCCGCCCGGCAAACCCAGACCTCAAATGGGAAACAACAAGACAATTCAACGTCGGTGTTGACCTTACTTGGTTAAAGGTGCTCAACTTTACCACTAACTACTTCATTAAAAACACCAATGATTTACTTTTCCAACCTGATGTATCTGCACTATTAGGGTCTTATGGCCCGGGAGGCTATCCTCCAATCATCAATGCAGGAGACGTTTCAAATAAAGGTTGGGAATTTGAAGTGGCTTACCAATCAGATCGCAAAAACATCTTGCAAACCAACCTTAATTTCAACTTTACCACCATTAACAACAAAGTAGTCAGTGTGCCGGAAGGCGTTCAGTATATTCCTGGTGCAAGTTTCAGTGTGGGTGGTGATGTAGCAACGCGCTTCCAAGAAGGATATGAAATTGGCTACTTCTTTGGTTACCAAACAGCTGGAATATTCCAAACACAAGAAGAAATTGACAACGCTACTGTCGTTCAAGAAGGAGCGCAACCAGGAGATCTAATTTTTGTGGATCAAGATGGGGATGGAAAAATTAATTTCTCAGATGACTCAGACAAAACCTATTTGGGTTCTGCCATTCCGGACTTTACAATGGGATTTGGATTTAGTTTTAAAGCACATGGTTTTGATCTATCTGGAAATGTCTATGCTGCTCTTGGTCAAGAAATTATTCGTAATTACGAACGTCAACAGCCTTACGCAAACCAATTGGCATATGTAATAGACCGATGGACAGGCCCAGGGTCAACTAACGAGCATCCGCGCCTTACGACCGGAGCAACTAACAATAACCTTTTCTCAGACTACTTTGTTGAAGATGGTTCTTTTGTTCGCCTTCGTAATCTCCAATTTGGTTATACATTACCAGGCACGCTTTTGCGTAAAATAAATGTAGAGTCACTGCGTATATACGTAGCGGCAAATAACCTCATTACCCTCACCCGATATATGGGCTTTGACCCAGACCTAAGTTCCTCAAGTGTACTTTCTGCGGGTGTAGATTATGGCATGTATCCACAGGCGCGTTCTGTAATGAGCGGCATTCAAATCAAATTTTAAGTATTCAAGTCATGAAAAAACTCATCTACATACTTTTGGCATTTGTAACGATAGTTACCTTGCCTTCCTGCGAAAAATTCTTATCCGTAGACCCTCCGTACGCTCAAGATGCAGAGAATTTCTTCCAAACACCTGAAGACTTCGATCGTGCACTTACCGGAGCTTACGACCTCCTTCAAGGATCGTTTCTTTCACTTTGGATTGGTGAAATAGCTTCTGACAACGCAATTGCTGGTGGCGAGAGTGTAAACGACAGCAAAGGACTCCACGATATCGATAACATGACACATGGTGGTGTGAATGTAGAATTGCGCAGTGTATTACGCTGGAACTACACAGGAATTACCCGCGCAAACTATATAATGGAACATCAAGACAACATTGATTTTCCTGGAAAAGCACACATTATTGCTGAAGCCAAATTTTTACGTGCCTATTACTATTTTGAGCTTGTTAAATTCTTTGGTGATGTTCCTCTAATCCTAGACAAAAGAATCGGTATAGAGGAAGCGCGAAGTATTCCTAGATCTCCCAAAAGTGAGGTTTATGCCCAAATCGAGGCTGATTTAATTGCCGCTTCCGCTGTGCTCAACCCTGTTGCGAGCCAAAAAGGGCGCGCAACAAAGGGCGCTGCTAAATCATTACTTGGTAAGGTTTACCTCTACCAAAATAAATACACTGAAGCAGCAGAAATTCTTGAAGAAGTCATTGCTTCTGGCCAATACAGCTTATATCAAGATTACAGTACTTTATTTAGTGTCGCAGCAGAAGGTAATCCCGAAACTGTATTTGACATTGAATATACTGGACTCGAGGGAGGTAGTTATGGCTGTCTAATTTGCCTAGAAGGAAACGCCGCTGTCGGATTTCAAGGGATCCGTCAGTACAACGGTCCTGTTTATGGAGACGGCAACTCGTACAACTTGCCTACCCCAGAACTTTATGCTGCTTTTTCGCCAATAGATTCGCGTAGAGAAGCAACTGTACTAGACATCGAGGCGTTTATCGCAGCACAACCAAATGCCGCATCAATTACATACGCAATTGGCGCAGGGGGGCATACTGGTTACTACAATAATAAATACATTAAGCGTCAAGGAGAAATAGGGTTACCTGATAACGACCTCACAAGCCCTGTAAATTACCGCGTTATTCGATATGCTGATGTACTCCTCATGGCCGCAGAAGCCAATTACCAAATTGGCAATCCTACGCGTGCAACTCAATTGGTGAATCAAATTCGTCAGCGCGCTGGCATACCTGGAGCATCTGTAAACAGCGTAGAAAAGGTTTACCTTGAGCGTCGTTTGGAACTTTCAGGTGAAGGCCATCGCTTCTTTGATCTCGTTCGCACGGGTCAAGCCGCACAATTTATCCCTGGATTTGTTACAGGTAAACACGAATTGTTCCCAATACCACAAGTAGAAATAGACCTCGCTGGTGGTAATTGGACACAAAACCCTGGTTATTAATTTTTAAGCATTTATATCATGAAAACATTATTGCTTAGCATACTCAGTATAGGACTTGCACTCGTTGCATGCCAGAAATACGAACCCACACTCGGGCCGGCGCCTTCAGATGCTGATGCTCAATTTACAATGGCTCCATCTGCATCCAATGCAAATATTATTGAACTCAGTGCCTCAAATCCTAACATTCAGTGCGTATGGGACTTTGGCAACGGAACCAAAGCACAAGGAGCAAATGTAACTGCAACTTATCCTTATGCAGGAACGTACACAATCAAATTGACGGTTTTCGCCAAAGGTGGTAGTAAAAGTTCAAGCCAAGAAGTAACCATAGCTAATGACGACTTTGGTTTGCTTAACAATCCTTATTACACTATACTTACAGGCGGTATCAACGGGCCGGGCTACAAAATTTGGGTGGTTGATTCAGCTGCCTCAGGTCATATGGGTGTTGGTCCTGATCCAGAAAGCGCACTTGGTGCTACACCAGAATGGTGGGCTGCCGGTCCAAATGAAAAGCCTGGATGCGGTCTCTATGACGACCAATATGTTTTTCATTTAAATGCCTTTAAATTTGATATGATAACAAATGGTGAGGTTTATCTGCATAATTCCCTAGCAGCAAGCTTCCCAGGTTCTTATCAGAACTTAGGCGATTTTTCTGCCCCTTTTGATGACCAAATGAATGAAAATTGGTTGCTTACAGAAGGAGAAGAAACAACAATCACCATATCTGGAAATGCGTTTCTTGGATTTTATACTGGGCCTAGAGTTTATAGAATTTTATCAGCTACTGATTCTACTCTACACCTTCAATACGGTCATCACGAAGGTGGTCTCAAATGGTATCTTAAATTAAAGACCCTTTAATCTTTACTCATGAAAATCATGACCTTTCTTTTACTTAGTATGGCTCTTTTGGCTTGTAAACCAAACGAACCAAAACCAGCTGGTAAACCCAGTAATCTAACAACACAACTAACCATAACAAATGGAGAGGTTCATGTTTATGCAACGGCAGACAGCGCTAACTTTTATACAGTTACGTTCTATGACGATAATGACTCTACTACTGTTGAAACACAAGATGGAGAGGCAACACATATTTTCAACACCTCTGGCACATATAAAATTAGAACTAGAGCACACACCATTCAAACGAGCTTCATCGAAAAAACTGAAGAAGTGTTAATTGAAATTAGCACTGGAAATACAGGTGCGCCTACTTCAGGATACATCAGCCCCCTAACTTATCCAAATTACACCCTTGTTTGGCAAGACGAATTCAACGGAGCAAGCTTGTCTTCTGACTGGACCTATGATTTAGGTACCGGAAGCTGGGGTTGGGGCAATAATGAATTGCAATATTACAAACAAGATAATGCTGTAGTCTCTGACGGGATTCTAACAATCACTGCTAAAAACGAAAACTTCAACACTTCCAACTACACCTCAGGTCGTATCAAAACACAAGGCATTAAATCTTGGAAATACGGCCGCATAGATGTGCGTGCAGCGCTCCCATACGGACAAGGTATCTGGCCTGCAATTTGGATGTTAGGAGACAATATCACCTCCGCTGGCTGGCCTGCATGTGGTGAAATTGATATTATGGAACTAATAGGTGGTGATGGGGCTAATGACAGAACCGTTCACGGAACTGTTCACTGGAGTAATGCTGGCGCACATGCACAATATGGTGGTAGCAAGTCACTAACGTCGGGCAAATTTGCAGATAACTTCCACGTATTCTCTATTACTTGGGATGCAAATTCTATACATTGGTTGCTTGATGATGTAGAATATCATTCCATTGATACTAGCCCCGCAGAAATGAGTGAGTTTCGCGAGAAATTCTTCATCATTATGAATGTTGCCGTGGGCGGAAATTGGCCTGGATCGCCAAATGCAAGCACGATTTTTCCACAAAAAATGTATGTAGATTACGTTCGCGTATTTCAATAATTCATCCTTATGTTGAAAACTGTTATTTATAGCGGCTTCATCGCTATAGCTCTACTTTCCTTAAGCGGAAATGAGAAGCCTTATTTTTCTAATCCTACTGCCCAAGAGATAGAAACGCTCATCGATCAGATGAGCATAGAAGAAAAAGTTGGGCAAACCTGTCAGATTACTTTAGATGCTATCCATCAAACTGACAACAAAGGTCAGGCATTGATTCCTGAAAGAATCGACCAAGCTAAACTCAAAGAAGCATTGGAAGAATATCACGTGGGATCAATCCTCAATGTGGGCTGGCATACCTTAAGCCTTGATGAGTGGAAATCTGTCATGACCGATATCCATGCGCCTTACCTAAAAAAAGAACAGAATATTCCAATTCTTTACGGAATCGATGCAATTCATGGTGTCAACTATACAATTGGCGGTACACTTTTCCCACAAGAAATCGGTCTGGCTGCAACTTGGAACACTGAACTTGCACGTCAAATGGGAGAAGTTACGGCTTATGAATGTAGGGCCTCTGGTATTCCATGGAATTTTTCACCCGTATTAGATTTGGGGCGTCAGCCACTTTGGTCTCGCCATTTTGAAACACTTGGCGAAGACCCTGTCTTAGGAACTCAGATGGGCCTTGCTCTTGTTGAAGGATATCAGGGGTCGGGTCAAACCGTGGACCAGTTTCACGCGGCGGCTTGTCTCAAGCATTTCGTTGGATATAGCGCAAGTTTCTCTGGACGCGACAGAACACCTGCATTTATACCAGAAAAATATATGCAAGAGTTGTATTTACCTGCGTTTAAAGCAGCTGTTGAAAAAGGGGCGCTTACCCTGATGATTAATTCAGGAGTTGTAAATGGAATACCAGGACATGCCAACTATAAACTTTTAACTCAAACATTAAAAAAAGATTGGGCATTCAAAGGCTTTGTGGTATCAGACTGGGAAGACTTCATTATGTTACATACCGTTCACCGCACCGCACCTTCATTAGCTGATGCAGCTATTCAAGCGTTCAACGCTGGTGTGGATATGAGCATGGTCCCATCTAACCCCCAATACAAAACCTACTGTAAGGACATGATTCAAGCGGTCAAGTCTGGTAAAATATCAATGGAGCGATTAAACGATGCTGTTCGTCGTATTCTGTATGTAAAAAATCAACTCGGCTTGTTTACCAATCCATTACCAGCATTTGATCAGTACCCTTTATTTGGTAGTAGTAAATTTAAAGCCATGGCTAAACAAGCCGCTTTAGAATCTATTACACTCCTTAAAAACGAAAGCAATCTGCTGCCATTAAGCGGACAACAACGTATTTTGGTGGCAGGGCCTGGTGCCGCAAGTTTAAACATGCTCAATGGTGCTTGGACGCACACTTGGCAAGGGCTTGATACTAGTTTTAATACAAAAGGGGTTTTGAATATTTATCAGTCAGTCAGACAACAATTCCCTTCTTCTCAAATTTCACTACAGCAAGGTGTTGAGCTGTACTTAGAGAATGATTTTGAAGCTTCACGATACAAAGACTTGAACGCTTATAAAAAGGCACTTAAAAAGAATGATGTCGTCATGCTCTGTTTGGGTGAACTTCCTTCTACTGAAAAACCTGGAGATATCCGAAGCCTTCAACTAGACGACAAACAAAAAGAGTTGGTTCGCTTAGCCAAAGCCGCTGGTAAAAAAGTCATCTTAGTTTTATTAGAAGCTAGACCTCGCATCATCAACGACATCGAGCCTTTATGTGATGCCATCATCCAAGCCTACTTACCAGGAGATCATGGTGGAGCAGCACTTGCAGAGCTTATCACTGGAAAAGCTGATTTTACAGGTCGCCTGCCATACACCTACCCGCGCTACGACGGCGTCATAGAATTCTACGACCACCCACGCAGCGTTGACCGCTCTAAGTCTGGTGATTTCAAGGCCTATAATCCACAATGGGACTTCGGTTTTGGTCTCTCCTACAATACTGGAAAAGTGAAAAATATGCGCTTTGTCAACAAAGATGAGCAAAAAGGCACCTTTTCTATTGAGGTCAATGTAAGCAATGAGGGTCAAAAACCTATCCTCATGGTAGTGCCCATTTACATTAGCGATTTATATGCCAGCACCACTCCAGAAAACAAACGTCTGATCGATTTTCAAAAAGTATCCATTCTCCCTGGAGAAAACAAAACCTTAGCATTTAGTTTTGATGCAAATGCCCTCAAACGCGTTAGTGCCGATGGCCAATGGCGAGCGGAAAAGGGAACTTTCGAAATTAGGTGTGCAGAAGAAATGCTCAATTATGAACTTTTTAACGACTTATTGTTTTAATAGATAATTGATACAAAAAATGAGCAATTTTTTGCTTATTGTATTTTTTACTATATTTAACCCGTTCTTTAAATTTTGAACACTAAAACCTCTAAAAATTAACAACATGAAAAAACTGTACTTTTTACTTTTTGCTCCAATCTTGAGTTTTTCTGCTCAGATTGAGGGTACTTGGAAATTAGCACCTCAAGCGGCTGCGCTCGGCGTAGGACCATCTGGTCCAGGCGACATGAGCTGGTGGGCAAACGGTGCTGGAGATGTAACTACTCGCGCTTGTTTATTTGATGATTCTATCAAATTTGAAGCGAATGGTACCATGACTCACTACATGGATGGTTCTACTTGGTTAGAAGCTTGGCAAGGTGCACCTGAAGGATGTGGTACTCCAATCGCTCCTCACGTAGGTGGTGCTGCAACTTACTCTTATGATGCTGCTGCAGGTACGCTTACTGTAAACGGATTAGGGGCACATATCGGCCTATCTAAAGTAATTAATGGTGCTGAAATCGCAAGCCCTGCTGCTGCTGCAAGTTCTATTACTTACAACGTTGCTATTTCAAACGGTGGTAACACACTTACCGCAGATATCAACTTCGGTCCAGGATGGTGGCGTTTTGTATACGAGCGCACAACTCCACTTGCTGTTCAAGACTACAACGTTACTTTCCGCGTTGACATGTCTCAATACACAGGTTCATTGACAGGTGGTGTATTCGTAAACGGTACATTCAACGGTTGGTGTGGTACTTGTAACCCAATGACAGACATGGGTAACGGTATGTGGGAAGTAACTCTACCACTTGCTCCAGGTGCTATTGAATATAAATTCACTATCGACGGATGGAACGCTCAAGAAGAATTTGATGGAACAGAGCCATGTATTGACCCTGTAAATGACGGATTCAACAACCGTTACCACGTTGTTGCTGGTGATATTACTTTGCCTAATGTATGTTTTGCAAGCTGTGATATCTGTACAAACGATGTTACATTCTCTGTTGACATGAATGATTACATTGCTGGTGGTGGCTCTACTGCTGCTGGTGTATTCTTAAATGGTACTTTCAACGGTTGGTGTGGTACTTGTACCCCAATGACTGACGCGAATGCAGACAACGTATGGGATGTGACTGTTCCACTTGGACTTGGCGCAATCGAATACAAATTCACTGTTGATGGTTGGAATGACCAAGAGAACTTTGTTGGCGGCGAGTCATGTACTGTAACAAACGGAGGCTTTACTAACCGTTCTTATACTGTTGCTGGTGCTGCTACTATTGGTGAAGTATGTTGGGAAAGTTGTGAAGACTGTACTACAGGAATCAATGAAGCTACTTCAGCTGTTGCCATCTACCCTAACCCAGTTAACAGCATTATGACTGTTAAAGCAACTGAGGCTATGCAACAAATTCGTATCGTTGATCTTACAGGTAAAGTAGTTGCTACACATGTTGGCAATGGCCTTACTCAAGAAATCAGCGTAGACGACCTCAAAGCAGGTATCTATACAATCCAAGTTGTTACAAATGCTGGTTTAAGCAGCAAGCAATTTGTGAAAAAATAAGAAGTTGATTGATGAAAAGGAGGGGCTTTCGAAAGAGGCCCCTTTTTTGTTGCCTTATATCGACGTTCTATGCGTATTTTTGCAACATGGATCACGATATTGAACTGCGCTTTCAAAAATTGCAAAAACATCTTGAAATAGACTTCGGACCCGGAATGGACATGTCAACGTTCTTGTTTTTGGTGGGCGTAAATGAACTAGGAATGGGGCATAAAACATTCTCAAAGCAACAAAAAATGGAGCTCATGCATATTGCAATATGTACTTTACTTGAACCATATGGTTATTATACATTTGATGGTCGTGATGCAGACCTCTGGCCCCATTTTTCACTCAATCAAAAATTACCGCCTCTAAATCACCAACAGCAACAACATTTACTTAAAGAGGCGCTTTTAGACTATTTCATCAAAAATGATTACTACCATGAAATTCCAGAATCTATTTAGCATTCTTCTGGCGATATTAATTATAAACGCATGCCAATCTTCAAAAGAGTTGACGCTACACCACAGCAAAGTGATGAAGCACCATACAACTTCTTTAACATTAGATGAAATCGAGAATTCTAATGTTTTTACTGAAACGCCCCACAACAATATTTCGATAACACAAAAGACTAAAAGCGAGAGTCCTACTTTCGAAAATTCCCCAAAATCCAATCTTACATCTGTAGAAAAACAGGATGATGTTACGTTGATTAGTCAAGCTCCAAGCCAAAAGATTAACTCTTCTAGGCACTCAAAACATAAAGAAATTCAACAAACACCAATCGTGGCTCAGCAGCATACAAAGTATCGTCCTCGGATTTTTGGAGAATTTGGGCATGCCTTTGGCGTAATAGGCTTGGTATTTATTGTCACCGGAATTTTATTACTTGTCATTGGCGGACTCATTATTGATACAATAGGCGTACTTGCATTGGCATTTGGATTTGTTTTTCTTCTGGTTTGGCTCATTTTTACTATTCTACAAGGACTATTTGATGTAATTTTGTAACAATGTCTGACGCAATAGTAATAAAGCCTTCAAAAATCAAAACCTACCTGGTTTTTACCAAGTTTCGTCTTTCTTTTTTGGTCATTCTTTCGGCTTTGAGTGGTTATCTTTTCGCTGGTGGACAAAACTGGTTGCAAATTACCTACCTCATGCTTGGTGGCACACTTGTAACCGGAGCTTCTAATGGAGCTAACCAAATTTGGGAACGAGACCTTGATCAGATCATGAGCCGGACAAATAACAGGCCGCTTCCTACAGGGCAAATGCGTCTCAATGAGGCCTACATGATTGTCATTTTATTTTTGCTCATTGGTACTTCCTTACTCTATCTTATCAATTTAAAAAGTGCAATATTAGGTTTACTTGCTTTTTCGAGCTATGTATTCGTATATACCCCCCTTAAGCAAATAACACCCTGGGCAGTTTTTGTTGGTGCCTTTCCTGGAGCAATTCCACCTTTTCTCGGCGCAATTGCAGCTACAGACGCCTTTGGTTTCATTCCGGGCATCCTCTTCTTTGTCCAATTCACTTGGCAATTTCCTCACTTTTGGGCTATTGCTTGGGTTCTTTACGAAGATTATAAAAAAGCTGGGTTTTCATTATTGCCATCTAAAAGCGGAAAAAACAAAAGCTCTGCTTTCCAGATTATGGTCTACGCACTGGCCCTCATTCCGTTTAGTTTAATGCCTTGGCTCTTGGGTTGGGTTGGAAGTATTACTTTGGTTGCCGCAAGTGTTTTAGGCATTTGGTTCTTTTATTTGTCCTACAAACTTTACATTAGTTGCGAAACTTCCGATGCTCGTAAACTCATGTTCGCTTCGTTTGTTTATTTACCGATCATTCAATTTATTTATGTATTTGATCGCACAGATCATTTTATTGATTTATTAAACTCTTTGTCATGAAATACGAAAATGAACTTAGCCCTGAAGTAAGGGAAAAAATGAAAAAAAATCTTGTTTATGTCGGTATTTTCAGCATTGTTATGCTTTTTGCCGGTCTAACCTCAGGCTACTACGTGTCTATGGGGAAATCATTTTGGCTTAAGTATCCAATGCCAAATGGTTTTTATCTAAGCACGCTATTTATTGGATTAAGCTCGTTAAGCTTTTGGTTGGCCATTCAAGGTGCTAAAAAAGACAAACAAGCTCAAATCAAAGGAGCTATGGCTGCAACACTTATTTTTGGAGCAGGGTTTTTATATTATCAATTCCAGGGTTATGGGCAACTCGTTCAAAAGGGTGTTAATCCGGTAAATGACATACTTGTTACCAATGGCCGTTATGGTGATTATTACGAATTTAAATACAAAGGAAATCTTGTTGCAGTAGACGGCAACGAATACCTCATCAACGGAAAATCTATCTCCGATCAAGATTTTGAAAAAATACAAGCGTATTTCAAACAATTTGAAAAAATAAAACATAACCAAACGTTGCGCTTGCGCGAGCCCAATTCGGCAATAGAGCTTTATTACAACGGTAGTCCAGTATTAATTAAAAATGGATTATTGTTCACAAATGACAGCACTCAACTCACCTATTCAGACGAAGTTCGTTTAAGTGAATTGGCCATAAATATTAGAGATAAACGAGGTGATTTCTTTGCGCGCGGCACCTATGGTAAAGATTTCACCATTTACTATTCTGGTAAGGCGCTCCAATATGAAAACAGACAACTCAAATATAATGGGACCGTTCTCAAACCGCACCTACAACTCAGCGCAATGCAAGCCGCGGATTCAGCATCAGCCTATCTCTATCTTATAACTTTTGTACACCTATTACATGTTTTGATTGCTTTACTTTACCTAGTAAAAGTTGCAATTGCTTCATTTACAGGTAAGTTCTCGTCTCAAAATCATTTGTCACTCAGACTGAGTAGCATCTTCTGGCACTTTTTAGGTCTTTTGTGGGTGTATTTACTCGTCTTTTTGATTTTTATTCACTAAACTTGCACAAAAATTTCTCTTAAAATGGCCGGACATTCTGCTCAACTAGACGCCAAAACACTATGGGGTGGTAAAGAATCCCCTTTCCAAACAAGTTATGGCAAACTAATGATGTGGTTCTTCCTCGTTTCGGATGCACTCACTTTCAGTGGTTTATTAATTTCTTATGGTTTCACACGCCACAATACCCAAGATGCTTGGCCTATTGGTGAAGAAACCTTTAATTCAATGCCATTCCTTGGTCACGGGTATCCATTGCTTTACGTAGCCCTCATGACATTTATCCTCATTGTATCTTCTGTAACTATGGTACTCGCCGTTGAAGCAGGACACCGCATGGATAGAAAAGGAGTAACCAAATGGATGATTGCCACAGTGATTGGTGGCTTTTTCTTTTTAGGTTCGCAGGCATGGGAATGGTCTCACTTTATTCACGGATCTGAGTTTGGTAAAATAGAACTCGCAGATGGTTCTGTAGCTATTGTCAAAGGTCACTTTGGTGAAATTGAAAACTTTACAGTTGTTGAGGCAGGTACTAAACATAAAGCGGGCGCAGTTATCAAAGAAGACCTGATGCACCAATATCAGCACGCAGCTGAAATGGGTCATCTTGAAGCTGGTAAAATACACCTAACTGACGGTTCTGTTGCTCTCATTAACAAAGCTGCAGATCATGAAATGAAGCTTATCATCAAAAAAAGCGGTAAACAATTTCAGGTTGGTGGCAAAGAAATCACAGGTAAAGAAGCAGAAAAATTATATTACGAATCGCTTTATGCTGGTGAAAAGAACCGTGTTATTTATGGTGCCAATATGAAACAAAACGAATATGGCCCTCAACAATATGCTCAATTCTTTTTCTTCATCACTGGCTTCCACGGTTTCCACGTATTCTCAGGAGTGGTAATTAACATACTTATTTTACTTGGTGTATTAAGAGGAACTTATCACAAGAGAGGCCACTACGAAATGGTTGAAAAAACTGGTTTGTATTGGCACTTTGTTGACCTTGTTTGGGTCTTCGTATTTACCTTCTTTTATTTATTGTAATTCTCTTAAAAGTCAAAAAACATGGAAAGAGACGACCTCATAGAATACTCACTTCACGGACATCACAACGAAGCAAAAGGCAAAGAAATCCGCTCTAAGATTTACAAAGTCACCCTTTTACTTACGATAGTAACGGTCATAGAAGTATTTATTGGTGCAAGCATCAAGCAATCTTCAGACTGGTGGACGGCAGTAAAAATCATCTTTATTTTACTCACTTTATTAAAAGCTGGTTACATCGTTATGGTATTTATGCACCTCGGAGACGAGCGCAAATACTTACGTAATGTAATTCTGGTTCCTTACTTCATTTTTGTTCTCTATTTAATTTTCATAGCTCTTGTTGAAGGCACTGCTATTGGTAGTGTTTGGGCAACAATGTGGCAATAAAATATGGAAAATAATAGAGCTAAGCGTAGTAAAAGACGGTCTATTTTAGCCCTCACACTAGTATTTGGGCCAGCACTCATTCTTATTTTCATGGCCACGCGTGGTTGCGACCACCGTTTCAAAAAATTAGCAGATTACGGGTTGGTGGAAACACCAACCTTTTCTGTATTCAACCATAAGGGCAAGCAGCAGCTTACCCTAAATGATTATAAAAATCAAGTAGTCCTCATCACTACCCTACAGACAACATGCCCCCATCAATGTGGTTTAGCATTTTTTCCGTTAACTCAAAACCTCTACAAAGATTTACGAACCAATAAGCGTAAAAAACTAAAGCAAGTAAGAATGCTTTCCATTGTCGTAGATTCATTAGGCAAACCCGTTTCAGAACAAGAGCTATTAGACATACAAGACATGTTAAAAAGCAGGGTAGAAGGATTTGATCCAGAACTTTGGCAATTAATCAATGCGGACCCTAAAGATTTCTACAACTTAGCCAATAACGGTCAAAAACTTATTGTTAAAGACCCGAAATACTTTGGGGGAGTCTCTTACAATGAATTGATTTTGCTACTCGACAAACAAAACCATTTGCGAATGGTGCTCAATGGTCATACCGAAGGAATGATCCGTAAAATGAAAGAACACCTTGCGCTCTTGATGAAACAATACGACAAAGAACGTGCTAAAAAACAAAAGTAACTGGATACTCTTGTGCTTGCTCTTAGCTTATTCTTGCATTGAGCAAAAACCAAATCGTTTACCCTTTTTAGGCAATTACGACGTTACTTACCAACAACAGAATGGTAAGACAACTACTGATACCATTTATCAGACCATACCAGATTTTTCTTTTTTCAATGAAGATTCAGTCATTGTGAATAACAAAACATTTGAAGGGAAAGTTTGGATCAGTGAATTCTTCTTTGCCGCTTGCCCTAGTATTTGCCCCATTATGAATACCCAACTAAAAAACGTAGAGAAGGCGCTAGGTCAATATAAACAAGACATTCATTACCTGTCTTTTACTATAGACCCATCACACGACACTCCTAGTGTGCTAAAGACCTACAAGCAAAAATTGGGTATCAATAATCCAAATTGGTCGTTTTTAACTGGAAATGAATCATTTACACATCAACTTGGGATTGAACACTTCCTTATTTTTGCAGGAAGAGAAGAAGACGCCCTCGGAGGATATGCTCACTCTGGTGCATTTACCCTTATTGATAAAAAGGGCTATGTGCGCGGGGTCTATGAAGTGGTTCAGCCGGACCTTAGCGTCAACAAAAAAGAGTTTAAACGGTTAATTAAAGATGTCAAAACACTTTTTACATATGAATACAACTTCCAGCCCCAATAAATCGGGATTACGTAAATGGATCATCGCTATTTCCATTGTTATCCCCATAGCTGTTGCCGCCTTATTCGGCATTAAGATTGAAGGTATTGATTTCTCTTTCCTTCCACCCATTTATGCAGGAATTAATGGTATGACCGCAATGCTGCTTATTTTGGCTTTGTATTTTATCAAAAATGGAAAGGTTCAGCAACATCAAAAGACCATCCAATTTGCTCTTGTTTTAAGCGTATTATTCTTGTTGTGTTATGTTGCATACCACATGACCTCAGATTCAACTCCATACGGTGGTAGTGCTAAATGGCTATATTATACCATCCTTATTTCTCATATTTTCTTAAGTGTGGCAGTAATCCCTTTGGTCCTATTTACCTACTTACACGCATGGGAAGGAAATTATCAAAAACATAAAAAGTGGGCAAAGTTTGCTTTCCCTATTTGGCTTTATGTTGCCACTACGGGCGTTGTGGTATATTTCATGATTAAGCCCTATTATT
The DNA here is from genome assembly GCA_030830205.1 of Crocinitomicaceae bacterium. Lineage (GTDB taxonomy): Bacteria > Bacteroidota > Bacteroidia > Flavobacteriales_D > Crocinitomicaceae > UBA952. The sequence goes on from JAURNL010000062.1 coordinate 25,723, forward strand.
TACACTGATAATTGAGTATCTTTCAACTTTCAACATCAGCTTTATGGCCTATCTACACCTTCTTAGCAACCACCTACCTATTGTCGGCACCCTACTCGGCATACTTTTATTAGTAATTGCAGCTGTTAAGCCCAACTTAAACACCACACTTAGCGCCTATATAATCATGCTGGTAAGTGGTCTAGGGGGTTTTGTTGCCTACTTTACTGGAGAGTCCGCAGAAGAGGCTATTGAGCACATAAGAGGTGTCTCCCACCAGTTGATTCATGTCCATGAAGAAATGGCCGAAAATGCCCTGGTTTTTGTTTTTCTATTAACTGCTGCTTCACTCTTAGGATTATGGGCTGAACGCTCACAATGGACTAGCGCTAAGAAAATTGAACTTTTTGCGCTCATAGTAGGCGTTATCGCATTTATATTATTTGCATTCACTGGATATTTAGGAGGTCATATCAGACATGGCGCATAAACAATCAGATTCCAAACAAAATCGCTATGATAAAGCCTATTTGAGCCTAGCCGCAAGTTGGGCCTTGCTCTCTCATTGCAAAAGAAAACAAGTAGGTGCTATTATTGTCAAAGACGCCATGATCATTTCGGATGGCTATAATGGCACCCCTGCAGGTTTTGACAATTGTTGTGAAGACGACAACAACCAAACACATTGGTATGTATTGCATGCAGAAGCTAATGCCATATTAAAGGTAGCGCGCTCAACTAATAATTGCAAAGACGCAACACTTTATCTCACCCATTCACCATGCAAAGATTGCAGCAAACTTGTTCTGCAATCAGGTATCAAACGAGTAGTTTACCAAGAAGCCTACAAAGATGTTTCTGGATTGGAGTTTCTAAAGTCTGCTGGACTTGATGTTTTACAAATCGAAAATATAGACGATGTCTGAAGAAGGCCCAAAACCTCTTTATTGGCTTCCTATTTTGCTCACTGCTTTTTGCGCATTTGGCATCTGGATTGGCAGCTCGCTTTTCAGTAAAAACCAAAGCGAAAATAAAAACCTGCAGAAACTTGAACAAATCTTTCAAGTTCTTGATCAACAATATGTCGATCAAATCAATACCGAGGAAATTTTTGAACAGACCATTACTGAAATGCTGCACAAATTAGATCCGCACAGCAATTATATTTCAGCAAAGAATCTTAAATTTTTAGATGAACAAACAAACGCTGCGTTTGGAGGCATAGGAGTTCGTTTTTTGTTGTTTCGTGACACAATCTGTATCACACACGTCAATGCGCTGTCTCCTGCCTTTAATGCGGGTTTAAAGCGCGGCGATCGCATCATTACAATTGATGGAAAACCCTCAACAGGAAAATCAATCACAAGTGAAAAAGTGATGAAGCGCCTCAAAGGAATGCCAAATTCATCTGTTCAAGTAGGCATTTACCGCAAAGGTAAAAAACTGAAAAAAACCATTATTCGAAATACAATTCCTATCGCTACAGTGCCCTGCTTTTATATGATTAACAAAGAAACCGGCTATATCCAAATTAGTCAATTTTCCTTGCCCACCGCCGAGGAATTCCATAATGCTGCGGTCAGACTACAAGCGAAAGGAATGAAAAAATTAGTGCTTGACCTGCGCGGAAACGGCGGAGGGACAATGGATGCGGCCATTCAAATTGCAGACGAATTCTTGCCAAACGGATTCCTTATTTTGAGTTCTAAAGGTTATCATAGTAAAGAACAGAAACATTACGCAACTACAGAAGGCGTCCTTGAAAAAACAAAAACCGTTGTATTAATTGACGCACAATCTGCTTCGGCAAGTGAAATATTAGCCGGTGCACTTCAAGACAATGACCGCGCCAAAATCATTGGTAGACGATCATACGGAAAAGGGCTTATACAACAAGATAAGCGCCTAAAAGACGGCAGCAACTTGCGTATTACCGTTGCCCGCTATTACACGCCTTCAGGCAGATCTATTCAACGTCCTTATGAAAAAGGATACGATGCATATAAAGCTGAGGAAAGAAAGGCTTTTACCGATGCTTACTTTGAACTCGACTCAAGTCTATTTGTAGATTCACTCAAATACAAGACCCGGAACGGCAGAACTGTATATGGTGGAGGGGGAATTATGCCTGATATATTTGTGGCTGGCGACACCAGCGGCACATCCTTATACCTATCAGAGCTGCAGTGGAACGGGGTGTTTAATGCATTTGCGTTTGACTACCTCAACCAATATGAAATCAATTATAATCTGCAAGAATTTCTAAATAAATTCATCGTCACAGACGAACTTATCAATCGGTTTACAGCATTTGCTTCAAAAGAATTCAAGATTGCCTTTCAACAGAAAGAATTTCAGCACAGCAAAGAAAATACAAAGCGCTTGCTCAAAGCAGAAATTGCTCGGCATTTATTTTTGGAAAACGGTTATTATCAAGTCATCAATAATACCGACACAGATGTACAACGGGCGCTTAAGTCATTTTAATTTTTTCGGTCAGTCAAAAAGACGGCGAAAATAATGCTTAAAATCGCTAGTACCGCTGCACCTGCCCACCAAAAATTACTATCAAATTGTGGTATAAGTGAAATCATACTGCAAGTTTATTCCTATGAATGTAAGACATTTGTTCTAAGGAACTTAGCTAAATGAACATTTGCGCTTATTGATTGAACAAGCACGCTAGTATAAAGAATATGTGCCTTAATTCAATTGGATTTGACCCAGGTTTGGTGAAAATTCGGGCCTACAAGGTAGTAAATTCCTGGTCTCAGAGATGATAAGTCTTGTTCGGACTTGTTTTTTTTCCATTCTATTGCCCTTCGCCCACTAGTGTCAATTAAGGCGTATTCCTTTAAAAACTGAGTCGGAATATATAAGATGTTTTCGTGAAAATAAATCATCCTACTTGGCAACTTTGTAGTGTGTAAGAGCTCGTTGAAATCAAATGAATGTAGCTTTGGTGAAATAGTAATAATGGAGTTGATTTGCTCTCCAGAAATCCAGCCTTTGTTCGCGTCACCAAAACAAAGGCCTTCTGTTTGTCCTAAATTCAAGGTCGATCCCAGCTCAATTCGTCGATAATCAGAATTGAAAAATGAGCCATTCGTATTTTCGAATCGATACATGAAAGAACTATACAGCCCGCTTAACTCTTTTTTGTAACCTAAAAGATAAATATTGCCTGTGGACGCATCTAAGGTCGCATCTGTGATAAGGCCGTTCACATTAAAAGAATCGCGCGGACTCACCACAATTGTGTCTTGCCATTCAGTTGGTATCACGTAGTGGCGCGTCCATAGATTTTGCCAATTCTTAGTCAAAAGATGCAGAGAGTCTTGCCAAAAGACCATGGCTTCACAATCATAATCGTGGTCATTAAGAGATAAAGGCACATTAGGCTGGTCTGCAAACTGAAAAGTGCGTTTTTGAGCCACCAACGTTGTATTTCCGGACAGAATTGCCTCTCTAGGAAACATATAAATATCAAATGTAGTTCGCGTTCCCGCGTTGTTGCCAATGTCACCGATAAAAAAGTGATCAGGACTGAGTGCAAGTGCTTCCCAATCAATATTGCTCGCGTCTTGGATAAGCCAACTGGCTAGATGTTGACCATCTATACTTTTAAAAGCGTTTATTACCGGCTGATTCCCGCTGTCATTAATTGAAAAAAGCGTGTCATTAATATAAACTAGGCCCGATGTTTCGGCATTTATATTGCTTAAATTGGCTACAAATATTGGTGAATAGTTCAGCGTTCCCAAATCCAATCCTTGGCTAAAAATGATAAGCCAACAACTATTGAAAACGACTAATAGGATATTCCTCATTGCAATAATTTGGTAGTCCAGTTTTCAGCCTCTTGAGGGGAAACAAGTTTTAAATCTAGCAAAGTATTGACAACATTTTGTAAATCTTTCTGATTAACTTCTTGCGAAACAGACCATTCTGTTTGATCTAACCACTCCCTCACCTCTGCTTGCTTTAAAGCATAGCGCCAAGATAGTACTTCTGGAGTGTCTGCCGAAATTTTAAGTTGTGCAGCTCTATTTTGAACGATGGATACCACTGCATTCAAAAGAGCTTCATCTTGTGTTAAAACCTCGTTTCTTACAGCAATAACAAAACATGGCCATGGCGTGTAAACTTCTCCAATACGTTTGCATTTGCCTTGGTCTACAAAAGGCTGGGTAGTGTATTTCTCCCATAAAAAGCCTTGTGCTTCACCATGATTTAATGCCCATAACCCGCCATAAACATCACCAACTACATCGAAAGAAAGTGCGGCTGGCTCCCAACCTTCTCTGTTTGCCAACACATAACTCATTAGATGTGAGCCAGAGCCTTCTCGCGATATAGCAAAAGTAGCGCCGTCAAGGTCTGATAATTGACTAATCGCCTGCTGGGTAGGAACGTGAATGCCCCAACAGAGCGGGCTTCGTACGTAGACGGCTATGATTTTGGCGTCAAGTCCTTTTAAAATAGCGCGGCTAATGCCTTCCGTTAGCAAGACGGCAATATCCAGCGTTCCGGCTTGTAAGCCTTTGATCATTTGCCCTGTACCACCCGTCATATCTGACCAGTGTAATTCAACTCCAAGGTCTTTAAATTTGCCTTCTTCTATAGATAAGCGCCAAGGCAGGTTAAAGTGTTCTGGAACTCCACCGATTTTAAAACGTTTCATGCTTCTTGATTGAAATATTGCCTATCCGACAAGTTTTTATAATGCCCATCTATTGCCAGTAATTGCTCATGGGTGCCTTGCTCAATTATTCGCCCGTTTTCCATCACGATTATACGATCTGCCTTGCGAATTGTAGACAAACGGTGCGCGATAACAATCGCTGTTCGACCCGCTGTCAATTTATCGGTTGCGCGCTGAATCATAGATTCACTTTCGCTATCTACGCTTGAAGTTGCTTCATCTAGAATAAGTAACGATGGCTGATAAACATATGCTCTGATAAAAGCTAAGAGTTGACGCTGGCCAGTAGAAAGAGAGCCTCCTCTTTCGGCAATTTTTTGATTATATTGATCGGGTAACGCGCTAATAAAGTCATGTGCTCCAACTTCTTTTGATGCGGAGATAACTTGATCAAGGGTAATACTCGGATCTCCTAGTGTAATATTGTTGAAAATAGTATCTGAAAACAAGAAAACATCTTGTAATACAATTGCAATATTCTTACGTAAGGTGCTTAATTCAATCTCTTCGATCGGAACAGCACCTATTAATATTTGGCCCTGTTGATGCTCATAAAAACGCCCCAACAAATTAACTAACGTTGTTTTTCCTGAACCCGTAGCCCCAACAATTGCAACTGTTTGACCACATTTGATTTCCAAGTTTAGGTTTGTAATAACTGGTTGGCCTTCTACATATGAAAAGCAAACATCCTTAAAAACCAAATTCTGGTTGAAATCTACCTTTGCTAGGCTACCTTTATCTTGGATGTCTGTGTGCTCGTCTAAAACGGCAAAAATACGCTCCGCTCTGACAGTTCCACGCTGCAGCACATTGAATTTATCCGCCAACATTCGAATTGGCCTATACAATTGACTTATCCAAAAAACAAAAGCGAATAATTCTCCAAACATGTTACTCACATCTTGTTCAGATTTTCCAGAAACCTGAAGGGCTCCCCAAACCAATAAAAAGGCAATAGAAAGGGAACTTAATAATTCAACAAAAGGAAAGAAGATGGAGTTAGCCCATACCGCTTTTATGTGGGCTGCGCGATGATCCGAGTTAATTTGCTCAAAATGGCGAGCCTCTTGTTGTTGTCGATTAAAAAGCTGAACAAGACTCATTCCTGTTAAGCGCTCTTGAACAAAAGTATTTAGTCTCGTAACTGCTTGTCTTTCTTATTGAAATGATGCTTTCATGGCGCGAGCAAAAATGCGTGTTGCCCAAATCAGTAAAGGAACCGGAATAAGAGTTAAAAACGCTAACTGCCAATTAGTTAGAAACATAAATAAAACAATTAGCACCAATGACAATAAATCCGCAGCAATATCCATTAGGCCCGATGAGAAAACTTCGGTAATTGCCTCCATATCAGAGACAACTCTTGTAACCATTGCTCCCACTGGATTTTTATCAAAATAGGCAACCCTTAATTTCATATAATGGCGAATAACTTTCTGTCGCAAATCTCGAATAACTGACTGAGCTAAAAGATTGGAGAAAAAGGTGCCCACCACCTGAAATACAGCTTCCAATAAGAGCATCAACAACACCAACAGAGATCCCCAAAGCAACATGTCTGGATCTTTGGTTTTTATCAAATAATGGTCAATAATATAACCTATCACTCGTGGCCTTAACGGTGAGAGAGCGGCTAATAAAATTGTCGCGCTAATGGCTACAAATAAGTATTTTTTATAGGGCTTGGCAAAGCCGAAAAGGCGTTTGAACAAGGAAAATTGTAGCTTTTGACTCATTGTGTTACAAAATTAGTTCTTAATTCCTTACCTTTGCACTCAATTTAAAGTAACGTGGGCGTAAAAATCTTTGCAGGTAGGGCTTCTGAAAAACTCGCAGCTAACATCGCTAAATCTTTTGGCGCGAGTCTTGGCGACGTGAAAGTAAGTGTTTTTTCTGATGGCGAATTTCAGCCTTCCTTTGAAGAAACTGTTCGTGGGCAAGATGTTTTTATTGTTCAATCCACGATGCCTCCTACAGAAAACTTATTTGAACTTCTTTTACTTGTCGATGCCGCACGCAGAGCATCAGCACGTAAAATCATTGCAGTTATTCCTTATTTTGGATTTGCGCGTCAAGACCGTAAGGATAAACCACGGGTTGCGATTGGCGCAAAATTAATTGCCAATATGCTGATGGCAGCTGGTGTAGATCGCATCATGACAATGGACCTTCATGCCGATCAAATTCAGGGCTTTTTTGAAGTTCCTGTAGACCACTTATTTGCATCTACCTTATTCTTTAATGAAATAAACGACCTCAACAGAGACAATCTTGTTGTTGCTGCACCAGACGCTGGAGGCGCCAAGCGAGCTAATTCTTACGCCAAAAACCTCAACTGCGGCCTAGTTTTATGCCATAAAAACCGCAAAAAAGCAAATGAAATTGCAGAAATGACAGTCATTGGAGATGTCGTTGGTAAAGATGTTGTTATTATTGACGACATGTGCGACACCGCAGGTACACTTACCACAGCGGCTGACCTGCTCATAGAAAAAGGAGCTAAAAGTGTACGTGCATTCACCACTCACGCTGTACTTAGCGGGCCTGCATTTGAGCGCATTGCGGCTTCTAAACTCACCGAACTTATCGTGACAGACACTATTCCACTCCAAAAACACAGCGACAAAATTCGTGTCGTGAGTGTTGCTGACCTCTTTGCAGATGTCATCAAGCGTTTGGTCAATAATGAATCGATTAGTTCACATTTTGTAATCTCTTAAATAAATATATAACATGAAAACAGCACATTTGAGCGGTTCGCTCCGAGCGAACGTAGGGAAGAAGGATGCTGCGGCTTTGCGTAATGCAGGCTTGGTTCCTTGTGTGCTTTACGGACAAGGTGAGCAAACTCACTTCGCAGTAAAGCGAACAGCAATTGACAAAATCGTTTTTTCACCTGAAGTTTATCAGGTTGCCCTCGACATCGAAGGTAAAAAAGCGACAGGTATCATTCGTGAGTTACAACAACACCCAACCAAAGACACAATTCAACACGTTGATTTCTATCAACTCGACGAAAGCAAAGAAGTGCGTGTAAAACTTCCAGTTCGCATCACCGGTTCATCTCGTGGTGTAATGGCTGGTGGTAAACTCATGATAGTGTTCCGTCAATTACAGTGCGTTGGTTTACCAGGAGCATTACCAGATGCAATCACTTTAGACATTACCAAGCTTCGTATTGGTCAGTCCATTCGTGTAAGCAGCATCGAGATCCCTGGTGTTAAATTTCTAGACCCTGCAAATGCAGTGGTTGTTTCCGTCAAAATGGCTCGTGGTGCTGTCAAAGGTGCTGACGCAGCAGGAGACGAAGAAGAAGAAGAAGCATAATCTGATAAGTCTTCAGAAGAAAAACCGCCTTTATGGCGGTTTTTTTATGCCCAACAGTAAAGAAACTAATGAACGAACAATTCATTTGTCACTTTTCTTCTTTAATTTCGTTCATAATAGATATGTCTAACCCGCGAACCCTTATTATCATACCCACGTACAATGAACTTGAAAACATCTCAAAAATGGTTTCAGCAGTATCGGATTTACAACAGGGTTATCATATCCTCTTTATTGACGACAATTCTCCGGACGGAACTGCAAACCAAATTGAAGCGTTAATGGAGAAGTTTCCTACAGTTTTTCTTGAAAAAAGAGCTGGAAAACAAGGGTTAGGAACAGCTTATATTCATGGTTTTAAGTGGGCGCTAGCCAGAGATTACACTTACATTGTTGAAATGGATTGCGACTTTTCTCATAACCCAGAAGACCTTCCTCGCTTGGTTCAAGCCTGTGAAGAAGGCGCGGATTGTGCTATTGGCTCTCGTTATGTGAGCGGTGGAAAAGTAAAAAATTGGCCCTTGAAACGTATTTTAATGAGCTACTTTGCCAGTGTTTATGTGCGTCTCATTCTCTTCATCAATATCAAAGACACCACAGCAGGTTTTAAATGTTACCACCACAAAGTGCTGGAACAAATTCCTTTAGACTCCATCCCTTTCAAAGGATATGCATTTCAAATCTGCATGAAATATGCCGCTGTTCAACTTGGATTTAAAGTTAAAGAAATACCTATAACTTTCATTGATAGAGTTTTAGGTGAGTCTAAAATGAGCACAGGCATTTTTAAAGAAGCTTTTTTTGGCGTATGGCAAATGCGCAAAATGAAATGGAAATAATTCAATTATGAAAACGCTCATCAAAAACGGAACTATTGTAAACGAAGGAAAATCTTTTAGTGCCGACATCCTTATTTCAGGTGGCATAATTGAAAAAATTGCAGCTGAAATAGCTGTTGAAGGTCAAGTGGAAGAAATTGATGCAAATGGCCTGCTCGTTTTACCGGGCTGTATTGATGATCAGGTTCACTTTCGCGAACCCGGCCTTACTCACAAAGGCAACATCTACTCAGAATCTAGAGCGGCTGTTGCGGGCGGTATTACTAGTTTTATGGAAATGCCCAATACCATCCCTAATGCACTTACGCAAGATTTACTAGAAGATAAATATCAAATCGCTGCCCAAAACTCTCTTGCAAACTATTCCTTTTTCATGGGTGCTTCAAATGATAATCTAGAAGAAGTTTTGCGAACAGACACCTCTAAAATTTGCGGTGTAAAGGTTTTTATGGGCTCTTCGACGGGTAATATGCTCGTTGATAAAGAAAGCGTGTTAGAAGGCTTGTTTTCTCGCGTTGGAGCGCTTATCGCGACGCACTGCGAAGATGAGCACACAGTTCGAACCAATCTAGCAGCATTTCAGGAAAAATATGGTGATCAAATTCCTGTTTGGGCTCATCCAATAATACGCAGCGAAGACGCTTGTTATTTATCTTCTTCAAAAGCTGTTTCACTAGCAAAAAAACATGGTGCGCGCTTACATATCCTTCATATATCCACGGCAAAAGAAACAGCACTTTTCGACAACATAATTCCTCTTGATCAGAAGAAAATAACCGCCGAAGCATGTATTCACCATTTGTGGTTCAGTGATGCAGACTACCCAACTAAAGGAAACCTCATCAAGTGGAACCCAGCTGTAAAAACAGCTGATGATCGCGAAGGGATCTGGAATGCATTATTGGACGATCGAATAGACGTCGTAGCTACAGATCATGCGCCACACACACTTGAAGAAAAAGCAAATCCATATTTATCCGCTCCATCAGGTGGTCCGCTTGTTCAGCATGCATTGCTCGCAATGCTTGACAAAGTAAAAGAAGGTAAGCTTACCATTGAGCGGGTAGTAGAAAAAATGGCACACGCACCAGCTACCCTATTTAGGGTAAAGGATCGTGGATTCATCCGGGAAGGGTATGCAGCTGATTTAGTGCTGATTTCCACCAAACCAGGAAAACCAGTAACTAAAGAAAATTTACTTTATAAATGCGGATGGTCTCCGTTTGAAGGACACCGTTTTGCAAATGAGGTTCACAGCACCTTTGTAAATGGTAATTGTGTTTATGCGAATGGAAGCATTCTTGAAAAAGGACTAGGCCAACGAATGTTGTTTAATCCGAGATGAAAATTATAAGTTCTATTTTTTGCCTGATTTTTGTTTTTGCGTGCCAAGACAAGCTCATTCCTGCGGGAATATTACCACTAGAAAAAATGGCGCCTTTGGTTACAGAAATCACCTTGCTAGAAACACATTATCAAAGCAAATACGGCGTACCAAGCCAATACAAAGCAGCATTAGATGGTTCGGTTAAAAAAGTGTTGAAAAAAGCAAATTGCAACAGAGGAACTTTTGAGAAAAGTCTGAAATATTATGCCGCACACCCAACTCTTCAAGAGGTGCTCAACGAAACAATACTTACCAATTTAAGTAGAAAACTTAGATAAAGTTAAAAACTGTGGTGCCTTGCAGCCACTTCTTCCTGAAGAAAATAGCTGGCTTTCTCATTAAATACTTGGGGTGTTTCAGAAGTATAATAATGCACCGTCCCGTTTCTTAACAAACGTTTTTCCATTTCTGGATGAGCGGCTAAGTAGCTTTGTAATTTATCCGCCACTATCGAGCCTTGTGATATAACCTGAACATTAGGCCCAACAATACCTTCTATTTGTGTTTTTAGCACTGGGTAATGTGTACAAGCGAGTAAAAGCGTATCAATTTCATCATGTTGACTCATCACCGTCTGCACGTCCTCTGCAATAAAAAGACGGCCCGCCGGGTGTTCATATTTTTGATTCTCAATGAGTGGAACCCACATAGGGCAAGCATGTTGATAAACCCGTACAGCTGGTGCAAATTTTGATAATTCTATTGGATAAGACTCTGACTGAATAGTACCCACCGTTCCTAAAACACCCACATGACCGCTTGTAGTGAGCTCTCCAAGCACTTCGGTGCTCGGGCGAATAACACCAAGAACTCGGTTGTGATGAGAAAGCTGAGGAAGATCTTTTTGTTGAATGGTGCGCAGTGCTTTTGCTGAAGCCGTATTACATGCTAAAATTATTAAAGGACACCCTTGATTAAACAAGAATTTTACTGCTTCTAAAGTAAATTCATAAACTACATCAAAAGATCGGTTGCCGTATGGGGCCCGCGCATTATCTCCAAAGTAAATGAAATCATGGTTTGGTAGCTTTTTTCGAAGTTCCGCTAAAACGGTTAAGCCGCCATAACCTGAATCAAAAACACCTATTGGCCCTAGTTTTTCCACAAATCAAAGCTAACTAAAAAAGGGCTACCATCGGCAGCCCTTTTAGATATCGTGGCATATTCCTTACTACTTGCTTGCTCCATCTAACAAAAGGAGTTCAACAATCACCTCGCTAGTGATATCAATACCTCCTTTTGAATACATTGTAGCCGATACGTCAAGAACGTAATTTAGCTTTTTGCGCTCAGCGACAATATCAATCGATTTTTGAACACGCTCAAGGATAGGTTTATTTAATTCTTCACTCATGATTTGTAAACCTTCTTCTAATGATGCTTGAGTAGCCTCGAGCATTTGTTGCTTTTGCATCAAGCGGCCTTCAATAATTTGACGTTCTGCTGGAGACTTGCTTGCTTGATTGGTCATATAATCTTGATATGCTTTTTGGAAATCAGCATCCATCAACTGTAACTCTTGCATACCTGCTGTTTTCATGGAGTCGAGCTTTTTAATGGCCTCTATACGAGAAGGCAAAGTGTCGAGTAATTTTTGTGAGTCAACATGTCCAATTTTCGTTTGGGCAAAAGTGCTGAATCCAATGATTACAAATAGCCCGAGTATTACATTTTTCATTTTTATATTTATTTAGTTATTCCCATTTCATCGAGCACCTCATCCGAGATGTCGAATTCTTTTACCGCATAGAGTAGATTACTCTGGTTAGCTTTATCAAATACAAAATCATAGCCTTCTCTTTTTGCCACCTTTTTCATTGCAGTAAAAACGCGGTCCTGTATAGGTTTGATTAACTCTTGTCTCTTTTGAAAGTAATCTCCATTAGAGCCAAAATGTTGCGTTTGAAGGTCAATTGCTTCTTGCTCTAGTTTTTCAATTTCTACTTTTCTTTTTTCTCTTTCTTCTTTTGGAAGAAGGACTTCTTCGCGATCATAATTGCTTTTTAAGCTTTTGATGGTTGCGTATCTGTCCTCGATTTCTTTGGTCCAACGCTCGGCCATTTTATCTAGGCGTTCTTTTGCTTCTGCATATTCCGGTACGTTTTCTAGAATATAATCTGAATCTATGAACGCATAGGTCTGTGCATGAACAAACTGTATGCCAAAAACCAATAAGAGAAGCGCAAGATATTTCATGTTTTTCATTTGCCTGCTTAGAACGACGAAGTTACCAAATTATTGTTAATGCTACAATTCTCCGAGGTTCATCCCGATTGTAAATGTTAATTTAGGGTAATAGCCCTTTGCATTGATATCCAAATCAGAGCCTTTACCAAATCCGCTCGCCCAAGAATCCATTTGATCAAAGCCTAAGCCGTAATCAAGCCCAAGCATTCCGAACATAGGTAAAAAGACACGGATACCAACTCCTGCAGTTCGTTTTACATTGAATGGGTTGAATTTATCAAAGCTTGGATAGGTGTTTCCTGCTTCCAGAAAACTCAACGCATAGAAAGTTGCTTGCGGATTTAGAGAAATTGGATAGCGCAATTCTAAAGTATATTTAGCTACAATTGGGTCTCCTCCAGCAGAAGAAATGGTTTGGTCCTCATAACCACGCAGTGCGATAATCTCTCGTCCGCCGATTTGATTGGCTCCCATGCCGGTTAGCCCACTCCCTCCCATAATGAATCTGTCGAAAGGAGATATGCCTTTAGCTTTGTTGTAAGCTCCCATATAGCCAAAGCCAAATCGTGACATGAGTACTAATTTTTTATCTGAACTGAGCGGCGTATACCACTCACCTGTAAATTTCAATTTAAAGTATTCCAAATATTTAAAGCGCTCTTGTTGCGTCATGCTTGAATAGTCCTTGTCTGGACCCAACATAGAATATGGCGCAGTAGCTTTGGCAGAGAAAGTAAAATTCGAACCATTTTGTGGATATATAGGGGCGCTAACTGAGCTACGTTGCAAAGTATATTTCAAAGAAATGTCGTTCGCGTATCCATTTTGAAAAAGTGGAAAAAATGAATATTTCTGAACGTCATAATACTGATATGAAAGTTCATAACTTGCTACGAAATAATCATCTGGCCACTTTTTGCGACGACCCATTGCAATCCCCGCCCCAGAAATAGAGATGCCATTGTAATCTGGATTAGAGCGCAACAAACCATTTGTTGAAATAGAGGAATTAGTCACGTAAAATGTAAGTGAATTTGGCTTTTTACCGCCTAACCATGGTTCAGTAAAGGAAAAATTATAGCCTTGGTAAAAACGACCTGTTGATTGTGCTCTTATGGTAAGACGTTGACCATCTCCACCAGGAAGCGGACTCCAAGCGTCTTTCTTGAAAAAGTTTTTAGTAGAAAAATTATTAAAAGACAAGCCTAGTGTGCCTATAACACGTCCAGAAGTGTTGGGTCCTGCGCCACCATAACCTCCTGAAAGTTCGATTTGATCACTTGACTTTTCTGCTACAACATATTCGATGTCTACTGTTCCATCTGCAGGATTTGGCTTAGGGATAACCTGAAACCCTTGCTCATCAAAAAACCCGAGTTGTGATAACTCACGTTGGGTTCGCATAATATCTGCTTTGTTGAAAAGATCGCCTGGTTTTGTGCGAATTTCTCTTAAAATAACGTGGTCATTTGTTTTCGTATTACCACGAATAGTCACTGTTCCGATGTGCGCCTCCTTACCTTCAATTAAGCGTATTTGATGATTAATCCGGTTGTCTTTTACACCTGTCTCTACTGGTGAAATCTGGAAAAAGAGGTAGCCCCGATCCATATAAAGAGAAGAAATATCTCGTCCGTCACCGTTCCCATATAAGCGTTGGTTGAATAAATCTTTATTATAAAGATCTCCAGGCTTAATTCCCAATACGGTATCAAGGAAGCTTGATCTATACTTAGCATTACCAATCCACTCGATTTCGCCAAAATAGTATTTCTCTCCTTCGCTTATCTCGATTCGAATTTTCATGTTCTTTTCATCAAGCATGAAGACGGTATCTTTAATAATAGCTGCGTCGCGAAGTCCTTCTGCATTGAACTTTGCTAACATCGCTGCTTTATCGGTAGCGTAACTGCTCTCTGTATATTTAGAGCGCTTGAAAATACGCTGGGGTCCTTTTTGCTTTGTGTCTTTCATCGCCATTCTTAGTTTCCATATGGGAACAGAACTTACACCGACGAACTCAATTTCTTTAATACCAACCTTTGTGCCTTTATCTACTTGAATAACGAATATTTCTGAATTATTGATTAGCGTATCTAGTTGACGATTGATTTGGACTTTTGCATAATAATATCCTTTGTCGCGATAATAGCCTCTGATTTTACTGTTTGTTTCAAAAACCAAATTCTCAGTGATTGTTTTTCCTGCATACAGTGAAATTTCTTCTCTAAGCTTGTCTGCTTCTCGCTTATTCACACCCACAAATCTAAATTTGGATAATTTTGGGCGTGGACTGAGCTCAATTACTAAATACACGATGCCACCAATTTCTTTTTCTGCATAGATTGCAACATCGGAAAACAAGCCCTCTGCCCATAAATTTTCTATCGCCTTATTTATCTGTTGACTTGGAAGCGTGATTTTTTGTCCTGTTCGCAATCCTGCGATGAGTTTAACCGCTTGGTGATCATAATTGTCTGCGCCAACAACACGCACTGGGCCAATTTCAAAAGTTTGGGGATTCGCATAGTCAAACTCCAGCCCACCTAAAGAACTTGGTGTTTGTGCTAAACCGTTTATAGCGACAAAAAGAAGAATAAGAAAGAATAATTTATTCATTTATTGATTTGATATTTGTTCAGACACCATTCCAAAACGCCTTTCTCTCTTTTGAAATGCCGCAATCGCATCAATAAATGCATCGCGGCGGAAATCAGGCCAATGAGTGTCTGTAAAAAGCAGCTCTGTATAAGACAATTGCCAAAGCAAAAAGTTACTAATGCGGCACTCTCCGCTAGTACGAATGAGTAATTCTGGGTCTGGAATGTCTTTGGTGTCTAATAATTTCGAAAATTCTATATCGCTCATCTCATCTATATTTAGCTTTCCAGAGGAGAGGAGTTCGTGTGTCGCTAACGCGGCATTTAATATTTCTTTTCTTGCTGAATAATTCAAGGCTAAAACAAGAGTTAAACCAGTATTTTCTTTGGTGTATTCTATTGCTGAAAGTAAAGATTGATAACAATTACCCGGCAATCCTTTGATGTCTCCAATAGTGACTAGACGCACCCCATTTGCGTGCATTTCATCCACCTCATTTGAAATGGCATCTACCAATAAATTCATCAAGCCTTCGACCTCATCGCTAGGTCGAGCCCAATTCTCAGTAGAGAAGGCATACATGGTTAAAAAAGAAACTCCTATTTCTCGAGCCGTTTTAATTACCTCTTTAACCGACTCAACTCCCGCAGCATGGCCAAATAAGCGATGCTGACCTTTGCTTTTAGCCCAACGGCCGTTGCCGTCCATGATGAAAGCAACGTGTCGAGGTATGTTTTGAAGATCTAGTTTGTTTAAAGCGTTCATTTATAAGACGAAAATACGGAATCTTTTGCTGAAAAATTCATAAAAAAAGGGAGCGGTAAAACCATTCCCTTTCAAAGTGTTGTTTTCTTGATATTATTCAGCTAAAACGATTAATTTTTGATTGTTCAGCTCAGCTACTCCTCCTTTGATTTGAACATGTACAGCGTTGCCCGAAACAACAAGGTGCTCATTCGCTTCAATAGGTTGATTAGAAACAAATACCAACTCGCCATTTTTCAATGATGAAATGATTGGAGCGTGATTATCCAAAACTTGAAAAACACCATCTAGGCCAGGTAGACTAACGCTCTTGACCTCCCCCTTGAAGAGGCTTGCTTCTGGTGTGATGATTTCTAATATCATGATTATGCTTCTGCTAACATTTTTTCTCCTGCTGCAATAACATCTTCAATTCCTCCTTTGAGGTTGAAGGCTGCTTCTGGATACTGATCAAATTTGCCATCAAGGATGTCGTTAAAAGCTTTGATCGTATCTTGAATATCTACGAGAACCCCTGGGATACCAGTAAATTGCTCTGCGACATGGAAAGGCTGAGACAAGAAACGTTGAACACGACGTGCGCGGTGAACCACCATTTTATCTTCCTCTGAAAGCTCATCCATACCAAGGATTGCAATAATATCTTGAAGCTCTTTATAGCGTTGTAGGGTCACTTTTACGCGTTGAGCGCAGTTGTAGTGCTCTTCTCCAACAATTTCTGGAGTAAGAATTCTTGAAGTGGAATCAAGAGGGTCCACGGCTGGATAAATACCAAGCTCAGCAATTTTACGAGATAATACTGTCGTAGCATCCAAGTGAGCAAAAGTGTTCGCTGGCGCAGGGTCAGTAAGGTCATCTGCAGGTACATAAACTGCCTGAACAGAAGTAATTGATCCATTTTTAGTTGAAGTAATGCGCTCTTGCATGGCACCCATTTCGGTGGCCAATGTTGGTTGGTAACCTACTGCAGATGGCATACGTCCTAAGAGTGCAGACACTTCAGATCCTGCCTGAGTGAAGCGGAAGATGTTGTCAACAAAGAAAAGGATGTCTTTACCTTGTCCTTCTCCATCTCCATCGCGGAAATACTCAGCAATTGTAAGTCCAGAAAGCGCTACGCGAGCACGTGCTCCTGGAGGCTCGTTCATTTGTCCAAAAACAAATGTTGCTTTAGATTCTTTCATTTCGTTGAGGTCAACTTTAGAAAGATCCCATCCGCCCTCTTCCATTGAGTGCATGAAGTCATTGCCGTATTTAATAATACCTGACTCTAACATTTCACGGAGCAAGTCATTACCTTCACGGGTACGCTCACCAACTCCTGCAAACACAGATAAACCACCGTGTCCTTTTGCAATGTTATTGATCAATTCTTGAATAAGTACTGTTTTACCAACTCCGGCACCACCAAATAGACCAATTTTACCACCTTTTGCATAAGGTTCAATTAAGTCAATTACTTTGATCCCTGTGAAGAGGATTTCGGTTGCCGTAGAAAGTTGATCGAATTTAGGGGCCTCGCGGTGAATTGGGAGACCTTCGGTGTTATCCATGGTGTTGATACCGTCGATTGCCTCACCAACAACGTTAAACAAACGTCCTTTGATGCGCTCTCCTGTTGGTACTTTAATTGGAATACCTGTTGAGATCACTTCCATTCCACGAGTGAATCCATCTGTCGAGTCCATGGAAATGGCGCGAATTGCATTTTCTCCAACGTGTGCTTGAACCTCTAAAACCACGCGTGAACCGTCGGCTTTGTATACTTCCAATGCATCATAAATGTTGGGTAGCGCGGTACCGCGCTCGAATCGAACGTCCACAACTGGACCGATTACTTGAGAGATTTTTCCTTTGATTGATGACATCATTTGTCTTTTAAATTCGGGCGCAAATATACGAGATTTTATTTGAATTACTTGAGAATGACACAAAATTATTTTGCTTTTGGCTTGCTATGACTTGCGCATCAAAAAACGGACAGGAAAATAAGTAAACAAAAATGCTAATGCGCTGGAAGCGAATATGATGTTAAAAAAGTCCTGTGCTTTGAAAACAATTGGAAAAGCAACACCAGCGCCAGGCACCACTAGCCAGCCAAATTGTTGTTGACCCAAACAAATAAGCAATCCAAAAATTAAGCCAATGACGACACCAAGGAAAGACAGAAGTATGCCCTCAAAAAAGAAAATTTGAAACCGGTTTTTATGAGTCATCCCTATTGCCTTTAAAATTTGTAAATTCAATTGCTTTTCATGAATCAACATGGTGAGTGTTGCAATCAAATTAAATGATGCCAAAACAAAGACGAAGAGTAAAATTATAAAGACCACCAAGCGCTCAGACCTACTGGTTTTGTATATCAATTCATTTTTTTCCCATTGAGTCCGAACTAAAAAGTCAGATCCAACTTGGTTTTTTATTTGTTGCTGAAGCGCGCTTACGTCAACATGGGGCTGGGTATAAATATGAAGGCGCGTTACCTCTCCTTCCTGATTAAATAATTGACTTGCCGAGGCGTAGTCCCATAACATAGTGCTGTTATTAATTTCTTGGTTGTAATTGAGCGCTCCTGCAACATCTAATTGCTGCACATGAAAAGGAGATTTACCAAGCCTCATTTTCATGGATCGTTTTGGGGCGTAAATTTGTATGTTGTTTTGATCTGAACCTAGTCCCAATTTTAGTTTTGAAAAGACGTCTGCCCCTAAGAACACATAACCGGGGTTATTTAATAACCTAGTGCCAACGTCGTTAATGAGGTGGTTCTCTACTTTTGCGTGGTGAATAAACGCCTGGTCTACGGCATGCATATTTGCATTAATCCACCTTTGATTTTTTCTTAAAACCACCAGCTCTTCTAGCTCCTGACTATAAGCGGCAACACCCTCTATTTTTTTTAATTGATCGAGGTTTATTTGATTTAGAAAAAATGTCTTTCGCGATTGGTGTTGAATGGTGATAGGTGCATCAAATGACGTGTAGAGCTTCGCTATCATTTGCTCGATTCCATTAAAAGCAGAAAGTAAAATAACCATCGCTGCAGTACAAACAGCAATTCCTACAACGGAAATCCTAGAAATTATAGCTACTATCGAACGTTTAGAACGACTAAAGAGATATCGTTTTGCTATGTAAAACGCTGTTTTAATCGCTTATTTCTTGAGAAGTTCGTCTATCTGTAAGGCGTAATCTAGTGAGTCGTCAATATGAAAAACCAAATCTGGAATTTTACGAAGATTCTTTAGTCTTTTACCTACCTCTAAACGTATTTTCCCTCGATTAGCCTGAATATTTTCCAAAACTTCCTCTTTTGCTGGGCCAGCAAAAATACTGAGGTATATTCTTGCTAAACTCAGGTCAGATGTAATGCGAACTACGGTAACTGAAACCATGGCTCCTAAACAAATCTCGGCCGCTTGTTTGCGAAAAAAGGCGGCTAATTCAGCCTGAATGACGGCCTCTATTTTTTGCTGACGGATTGAACTCATAGTGCAAAGGTAAGAATACTTGTAGTGCAAGCCCCCATCTAAACAAAAATGTATCTTTGTGTCAATGTCTTACTACAAAGAAATATATAAATACACCTTTAAATACAAAGGACTGGCTTGGGCAACCATCTTGTTCAACTTGCTTTTTGTTATTTTCAACTTACTCTCTTTGGTGTTATTTGTGCCTGTTTTACAATTAATTTTTAAAACTGGTGATGAACTGCAGGTGGTGACAAAACCCCAATTTTATGGCGGCTTATCTGGTGTTGTTTCTTACATAAAAGACTCCTATAATTTTGAGATGTACAACTTAGTAAAGGAAGATCCGAAAGGGGCGCTTCTTTTTGTTTGTATCAGTGTTTTTCTTGCATTTTTCATGAAAAATATTTTCAGATATGGGGCTGTATGGACACAATCAAAACTCAGGATGTCTGTAGTGCGCGATGTAAGAGGGGCTCTTTTTGAAAAGTCTTTACAACTTCCTCTTGCTTTTCATAGCAATGAGAAAAAGGGAGACCTTATGGCGCGTATGAACAGCGATGTAAATGAAATTGAAGTTGCAGTAGTAAGTTTACTTGAACTTATTTTTCGTGAGCCACTAGCTATTTTAATTAACTTATTAACGCTCATCTACATGAGCCCGCGGCTCACCCTCATCTCTTTGCTTCTTTTACCCATTTCTGCTTTCGTGATTTCCCGAATTGGCAAAAGCTTAAAACGAACCGCTCAAAAAACACAAGAACAACTGGGGTTTCTTTACGCGTCCATGGATGAAAATTTGGGGGGCATTCGGATTATCAAAGCGTTTAATGCGGTGCGATTCATCGCGGCGTCATTTGAAGAAAAAAACAACCAACACCAAAAACTGGCAACACGGGTGTTTAGAAAAAGAGATTTATCGCCTTTGGTCAATGAAACACTAGGGGCAACGGTTCTACTTGCCTTGGTTTATTTTGGGGGTAGTCTCATTTTGAACGGTAAAGAGTTTGGTCTTAGCGGGGAGGTTTTTTTAACTTACATTATTGTTTTCTCTCAATTCCTTCGTCCCATTCAAAGCGTGTCGAACAACATGGCTAACATGACTAAAGCACAAGCGTCTCAAGACCGAATAAATGCGCTACTACACGCTCAGGACACTGTTCAAGATGAACCAAACGCCACAAAGCTTATTTCTTTTGAAAATGACATTTCATTCAAGAATGTGCGTTTTTCTTATCAAGATCAGCCGGTCATTCAAGATATAAGTTGGAATATAAAAAAGGGGAGTTTGGTAGCCATTGTTGGAGAGTCTGGAAGCGGGAAATCTACACTGATGGATTTACTACTCCGCTTTTATGACGTGAACAGCGGCGCTATAGAAATTGATGGTGTTGACATCCGCCATATAAACCTCGCGTCATTGCGCAAACACATTGGTGTAGTGAGCCAAGAATCCATTCTATTTAACATGAGTGCCGCCCAAAATATAAGTTTTGGTGATGACCAACCAGACATGGAAAAAATAATTGCAGCTGCTAAAATTGCCAATGCGCACGGATTTATCTCAGAACTTGAGAATGGTTTTGAAACCCTATTAGGTGAGCGCGGAAACAAGCTTTCTGGCGGTCAAAAACAAAGAATTGCCATTGCAAGAGCTGTATATAAAGACCCCGCTATACTTATTTTAGATGAGGCCACCTCTGCTTTGGATACCGAGGCTGAAAAACTCGTACAACAAGCCCTTGAAAAACTCATGCAAAACAGAACTTCATTTGTAATTGCTCATAGGCTTTCCACCGTTCTGAACGCCGACGAAATTATTGTATTGTCTAAGGGTTCGATTGTTGAGTGCGGACAGCATGATTCATTATTAGCACAAAAGGGTATTTATCATCGCCTTTGTTCTCTTCAAGGAATGTCATAAATGAATTCTATGTGGGGTTAGGCGTGTGCTTATTTTTATTTGCTTAACTTTGCTTCCTAATCCTACTAAATGAATTACACGCCGGTTCAGTTCTCAAAAGAACACAACACTGTGTTTTACAAAACACTTAAGTCTAGAGTTAACGCATATTTCAAAGAAAATAATATTTCCAAGACAGCAAACGCTGCTATGGTTTTCAAAACATTTGCGCTCTTAGCTTTATTCCTCGTTCCTTACGGTTTTCTCTACTGGCAAGGCTTACCTACATTAGCTTATTCTGCCCTTTGGTTCATTATGGGGTTTGGTATGGCTGGGGTTGGCTTATCAGTAATGCACGACGCCAACCACGGAGCCTACTCCAGAAAAGAATGGGTCAATACGCTTGTAAGCAATGTCATGATCATACTTGGCGGTAGCGCAAGGAATTGGAGAATTCAACACAACGTACTACACCATACCTACACTAATGTTACAGACCATGACGAGGACATTGATCCGCCACTTTTTATGTTGCGCTTCTCTCCCCATTCTAAACATTATGCCATACATCGCTTTCAGCACTTATATGCTTGGTTTTTTTACGGCATGATGACCTTATTCTGGTATTTATCCAAAGATTACCAACAGGCTTATCGCTACAAGAAGAAAGGACTAATAGAGGCTCAAGGCGTTACTTTTGGTCAACACATGTTCAGAATCATTCTCTTCAAAGTGATTTACACTGGAATCCTCTTGTTTTTACCTATTTACTTTGGTGGTGCTTCTTGGGTTGTTAATGTGCTTGGCTTCTTGCTCATGCAATTTATTTGCGGGCTGATTTTAGCCATGATTTTCCAACCAGCACACGTAGTTCCTTCTTCCACCTATCCAATGCCAAATGATTCAGGGGTTGTTGAAGCAGACTGGGCGGTTAACCAACTATACAACACGGCTAATTTTGCTCCTAAAGCGAAATTCTTTTCTTGGTATGTTGGCGGCCTGAATTATCAGGTTGAGCACCATTTGTTTCCCTCTATTTGTCATATTCACTACAAGAAAATTTCAAAAATAGTTGAACAGACTGCTAAGGATTTTAACCTCCCCTACCACTCCTACGAAACGTTCGTTCAGGCGCTTTCGGAGCACACGAAAATGCTCAAAAATCTTGGTCAGGCAAACCCTGTTATTGCCTAAGCTTACATGAATGTTGAGGAACTTCATCATTTTTGTTCCCAAAAACAAGGCGCTACAGAAAGTTTTCCTTTCAACCAAAGTACGCTCGTTTTCAAAGTATACGGCAAAATCTTTGCGCTAGCTGACATTGAAGATTTTACGGCTATTAATCTCAAATGTGATCCTCATCTAGCCCTTGAACTTCGAGAGCGCTATGCTGCTGTCGAGCCGGGGTTTCATATGAATCACAAGCACTGGAATACCATTAGACTTAACCTGGATGTTGATGATGTTCTTTTAAAAGAATTAATAGACCACTCTTATAGCCTTGTTTATGATGGTTTGCCAAAAAAGATAAGAGATGAAAATCCGCTTAGATAAATACCTTTGGGCTGTCCGTTTAGCAAAAACGCGGTCACAAGCAACCGAGCTTATTTCCAAAGGCAAAGTTTTAATCAATGAGTTGCCGGTTAAGGCTTCAAAAGAAGTAAAACAAGGGGAAATTATTATGCTTCTCAAACATAGTGCCCGTTTTCAATACAAAGTAATAGAACTCCTTGATAAAAGAGTTGGAGCTGCACTAGTTAAAGACTACATTTTAGATTTGACCACGCCTGAAGAACTTGAAAAGTTAAGAGTTTATCAAGAGTCACAAAGAAACTATCGCCTAACCGATGGGAAACCCACTAAAAAGGATCGGAGAGAACTCGACCGGTTCATGGAAGATTGGCAAGCAGATTAGCAGTTAAAATCAGTTAATATTTTTTCAGCTAATACAGCACTAAGTTTTATGTAACTTTCTGTAGTCCAGCCACCTACATGAGGTGTTAGCACCACTTTTTCCGACGCAATCAAATACGAAAATTCAGGTGGCATTTCTTGATCAAAAAACGATTCAAAACTTTTCTTCTCGTATTCTAAAACATCTAATCCTGCGCCTTTTATCAATTTATTTTGAAGGCCGTAAACCAGAGTGCTAGTATCAACTATTTGTCCTCTTGATAAATTTAAAAGATAAAATGGTTTTTTCATTCTTCTCAAAAAAGACAGGTTAAATAATTTCTTAGTCTCCTCGTTTTGAGGAATATGAAAACTAACGACATCAGCTTGTTCGTAAATAGCTTCTAGTGTACATTCTTGAACAAAATGATCGCCAAAATTCTGTTTATACTTGTCGTAAGCCATCACCTTAACATCAAAACCTCTTAGTTTCTTTGCAAACGCAGCACCATTATTCCCATAGCCGATTATAGCGATGGTTTTTCCGTCTAGTTCTTCCCCTCTATTTGCCTCTCGCTCCCAAACACCAGCCCTCACTTCCTTGTCGGCTTTGTTCAGTTTATGGAGTAAACTCAATAACATGCCTAATGCGTGCTCAGCTACGGCGTTTCGATTTCCTTCCGGGGAATTATATAAACGTATATTTCGTTCTTTACAAATTGTAGTATCTATATTTTCTAATCCAGATCCAGACCTTGCAATAAATTCAAGAGAAGGACAAAAAGATAAAAAATCTGCATTGATCGTAAATCTTGAGCGAATGACTAAACCAACAGCATCACTTAGGATCGGTTTAAGGTCTTCAAAAGACGAATGAAAATGGTTTGTGCATTCAAATCCTGCTTGTTGAAGTTTCTCTTCTAGAATTGGATGAACGCTATCAATGAAAACAACAAGCCTTTTATTCATGGTCATTTTCTTCAACTTATAAATTTCTACAAAGTAAGCAAAAAACCTGTTTTTTAGCCCTTTTCTAATGCAAGATCTCTTGGTGTGATTAGTGTTTCCTTATTAAAGCGGCTGAAACACGCTTAAAACAGCTTAAAAACAATTTTAACGCCCCAAATGGACTAGAATTACTGAAATATCACTCGGTGAAACCCCAGAAACGCGAGAGGCCTGTCCAAGAGTTGCTGGGTTAATTTTACTTAGCTTTTCTTTTGCCTCAATACTTAAACTTTTAATTTTAGCATAATCCAAGTTCATGGGTAACTGTAAGTTTTCTAATCGTTGGTGTTTTTGTGCCTGTTCTTCTTCACGATCAATATAACCCTCATATTTTAAAAGAATCTCCGCCTGCTCTACCGCAAGTTGATTAACCGCGCCGACTTCATTTACCACTAAAGCTGTTTCTTTGTTAACACCGGCAACGTCAGCTAGAGAAATGTGAGGCCTAGTAATTAGCGAGCTCACTTTCACTTGTTGAGTTATCGGGGCAGAATCTTTTTCTATTAGCATCGGGTTTGCATCTGATGGACCTATACCGATATCTCTTAGTTTCATTTTTAAGTGCTTGGTGAGTTGTTTTTTCTGTTCAACTCTCTGTAAAGACTCCATGCTGGCCAATCCTATTTCATAACCAAGAGGGGTGAGCCTTTCGTCCGCATTGTCTTGTCTCAACAGTATTCTAAATTCCGCGCGGCTTGTAAACATCCTGTATGGCTCATTAGTGCCTTTCGTAATTAAGTCGTCTATGAGAACACCTATATAAGCTTCGCTTCGGGATAAAATAAAAGGACTGTCTTCCTGAACCTTTTTGTGGGCATTTATTCCTGCCATCAATCCTTGACAAGCGGCCTCCTCATATCCAGTAGTTCCATTAATTTGACCCGCAAAAAACAGGTTTTCTATTAATTTCGTTTCTAGAGAATGTTTGAGTTGGGTTGGTGGAAAATAATCGTACTCGATAGCATAACCCGGCCTAAACATTTTTACACCCTCAAATCCAGGTATTGTTCTCAAGGCGGCAAACTGTACCTCTTCTGGTAAAGAGGTGCTGAATCCGTTTACATATATTTCAACAGTATGCCAGCCTTCTGGCTCTACGAAAATTTGATGTCTGTCACGATCGGCAAATCTTGAAATTTTATCTTCAATACTTGGGCAATAGCGCGGTCCACTGCTTTTGATTGCGCCATTAAACATCGGCGACCGATCAAAACCGGTTCGTAGCAAGTCGTGAGTAGCAGTATTTGTATAGGTTATATGACAAGGGCGCTGTTCTTTTAGTGGTTTTGTGTTTTCAAAACTAAATTTTGATGGGTCAACATCTCCATCTTGTATTTCCATTTTGGAATAGTCTAAACTCCGTCCATCTACCCTTGGTGGGGTTCCTGTTTTCATTCGGCCAGACTCAAAACCCAAGCTAACCAAATTTTCAGTAAGCCCAACAGCCGCCTTTTCTCCTGCCCTACCTCCACCAAACTGCTTTTCACCAAGATGAATAAGCCCGTTTAGAAAGGTGCCATTAGTCAGCACAACGGCATTTCCGTAAATTGTAGTTCCCATTGCCATCTTCACACCGACGACTTTATGGTTTTCTACAATTACTCCAACACACATGTCTTGCCAAAAGTCAACATTAGGGTTTTGCTCTAATAAATAACGCCACTCCAAAGAGAAAAGCATCCTGTCGTTTTGAGTTCTAGGTGACCACATAGCTGGTCCTTTTGACCTATTTAACATCCTAAATTGTATAGCGCTTTTATCACTAACAATCCCAGAACCGCCTCCAAGAGCATCTATTTCCCTGATGATTTGACCCTTTGCAACTCCTCCCATGGCGGGATTACAGCTCATTTGGGCGATCGTATTCATATTCATGGTTACAAGCAAAACCTTGCTGCCCATGCGCGCAGCGGCATTAGCAGCTTCACAACCAGCGTGTCCTGCACCTACTACAATTACGTCGTATTTATTCAGCATTTAATAAAGTGTTTCACGTGAAACAACATGTTAATATTTAATTTGTTTCACGTGAAACAAATAAATCAAGGTAATAATCCTCCTTTTCTCTCATTAACAAAGCATCCTCTTTAGATTTATCCTTGTATCCACACAAATGAAGTACACCATGAAAGACCACGCGGTAAAACTCTTGATCAAAAGACAAGTTTAATGAAAGTGAGTTGTCTTTTACACGATCAAGAGAAATCATAACATCTCCAGAAACTTCTGGAAACAACGAATAATCAAATGTGATGACGTCGGTAAAATAGTCGTGATTTAAATATTGCTTATTTACTTCCAATAAATAATCATCGTCTGTAAAAACCAAGCTCAAATCCTTGAGCGTTTTCCCTTCCTCGGTGACTAAATCTTTAATAAATTGTTTGAGTTGTTTCTTAGAAACAAAACTTGGGATTTTGACCCCAAGGTTAATAATTGATGTCATTTATGGAAATACAGATTTACAACACTACCCATGTTATCAAACTCAACTTCGTCTGCAAGATTTTTCATTAGAAACACACCTCTTCCATTGTCTTTTAAAAGATTTTCGGGCGCAGTTGGATCAGGTAAGTTATCAAAAGCAAAACCCGTTCCTTGATCTTTAATTTGGATACAAAATAAATCATCCTTGTTTCCTACCTTCACCTCTACTTTTGCTTCAGTTTTATTTTTATTCCCGTGTTGAATGGCATTATTTACCGCTTCAGAAACTGCAATTAGTACGTTACCAAATGCATCTTCTTGGACGCCAAAATCCTCACAAACACCGCCCACCAGCTTTTCAATATCAATAAGTGATTGATAATCAGATGGTAAGACAATTTCAGTTACAATAGAGAAACCTTCTTTCATAGTATAAAAATCCCGGAGCTATTGGTTTAGATACGCATCTGAACGTTGCTTATAATATAACTGCAACTGTGGGTTCAATGCTTTAATCAACTCCAATTCATTC
>JAURNL010000008.1 GCA_030830205.1 Crocinitomicaceae bacterium
GGTGTCGATTTTAAACTGATTTGTTGTTTGGGCATCTAAATAAAAATAGCGAATTGCTGCTTTGAGGTCTTGAACAGCGCGCACCACAGCTTTAATGGCATTCGTTGAATCAAAAGGAAAAAATCCCAAGCGGTAATCAATGCTTGCACAAGTATATCCTTTAAGTGCAAAACGTTCAGAAAGCGCTTTGACATCTGGATCTGTTTTACTACCGCCAATAAAACTTCCGCCGTGCACCCAAATAATCAATGGACGCGCAGCTAATGTGTCATTTGCAGGTTCATAAAAATCGAGCTTTAGTATGGTGTTGCTATTTGCCCAATTATTATTTTGTCCGTAGGTAAGGTTACTTGTGAGGACGAATTGTTGGAATACAGCTTCTGCATAGCGCCCGCTTGTGCATGGTTCTTGTGAATGAACTGGTAATTGAAGACCTAAGAGGAGAATCAAAATGGCAAGTAACTGTTTGAACATAGCTTTTAATTTGTTTCTAATTTATATAATTTTCAGGTTTTTAGCACTGAAAATCACTTACTTTGTCTAAAACAATCATATGTCTAAGTCACTTTTACTATTCTTTATCTTAGGATTCCAAGTTTTAAGAGCTCAAGATTTACCTGCTTATAAAATCTATAATTCGAAGGGAAAAGAGGTTTCCTTCAAAGCGTTGAGTAAATCCGCTGTCGGCGTTGACTTGGTCTTGTTTGGTGAATTTCATAATAACCCAATTGCGCATTGGTTGCAACTCGAATTGACTCAAATCATGTATGCTTTTCATCAATCTAATTTGCAGTTGGGGTTTGAGATGTTTGAACAGGACCAACAAGAAATATTGGATGCCTACACAAAAGGACTTATTGCTGAAAGTCAATTAAAAGACACGCTGCGCCTTTGGTCGAATTATCAAACAGACTATGCGCCACTCATTAATTTTGCTATAAAAAATCAAATCCCATGTGTGGCTACAAATATTGAGCGTAAATATGCCAGTTTACTTTTTAAAAAAGGGCGTGCTGCACTAGACACCCTTCCGGTGGAAATCAAAAGTCAAATGGCCCCTTTAAATTTCGCTTTTGATACTACGCTTTCTCAATACCAGGCCATGAAAGAAATGGGTGCTCATATGGGGCCAGGTATGGGTTGGCGCATGGTCGAAGCGCAGGCAATAAAAGATGCTACTATGGCTCATTTTATATTGAATAATCGATGGCGTTCGTTGCGTTATGAACCAATGGTACACCTACATTTCAATGGTGCATATCATTCTGATTTTCATCAAGGTATAATGTGGTATGTTCTGCAAGAGGCACCTCATAAGAAGATTTTGACTATTAGTACTGTAAGTCAGGATGATATCCGAGAGCTTGACGCAGAGCACCTTGGGCGTGCGGACTACATCATCTGTGTACCGACTAATATGACAACCACTTATTAAATTTATTTGAGTGGAATTCCCCGGGAGCTCACCGGCCCGGTTGCCTTACTTTTTTCTAAACTGAATGTGAAGGTTGTGCCAATACCAACCGTACTGCTTACTTGAATTTGCTGTCCATGGGACTCAATGATGTGCTTTACAATAGCCAATCCTAAACCAGAACCACCTTCATTGCGATTTCTACTTTTCTCTACTCTATAAAAGCGTTCAAATAGTCGGGGTAGATGCTGAGGATCAATGCCTAAACCATTGTCCTTCAATTGGATATTATAAGTGTCATCAATTTGAACAATACTAATAGTCAATTTGCCATTTTCTTTACCATATGATATGGCATTACTCGTTAGATTGAGAAATACCTGTGCTAATTTATTGCGGTCTGCATTGACATAGCAATAGGGATCTGAGGACTGAATAAATAGACTGAATTTTTTTTCCTTGGCTATTAATTCAAGCGACTCAAAGGTCTCTTTAACTAATTCGAGAAGGTCAAAACTGCGGATGTCAAGGGGTATCCGTTCAAGTTCAAGTTTTGTGAGCTGATCAAGATCTTCCAGGATGTGAGACATGCGCTCCGTAGATTTGGAGGCGCGCTCTAAAAATGTTTGAAGAATGGCAGGATCATCCATTCCACCGTCCAGCAGTGAATCAATGTAACCTTGAATCGAAAAAACTGGGGTTTTCAGTTCATGTGCAAGATTGCCTAAGAATTCTTTTCTGAATGCTGCTTGCTCTTTAAGTTTATCAATTTCTTGGTTTCGTTTCTGTTTCCATTCCTTCACATCATGCTCTCCTTGCGCAACTAAATCGTCGATAGATTGGTCTTTGCGTTGCTCATTCTCAAAAGTTTGAATGCTCCTATAAATAAGGCTCATTCTGAATTGTACAAAGCGCTTAATGATAAAGTAGAATATGGTGTAAGCAAAAATGCCCGATATAAGTGGGATTAAAAACAATAGGGTGTTACTCAAGGTAACAAATTGCAAGTGAATGAAAAGAGTAAAAAGGAAGCTCAGTATGTAAAATAAAATACTGCCGCTAAGGATTAAGATGCTTGGTCTTGCTTTTCTCACTTGTCATTGAAGGTATATCCGACGCCTTTTATGGTACGAATATACGCATCTCCGAGTTTTTCACGCAATTTTCTAATGTGAACATCGATAGTTCGCTCACCTACAATAGTATCATTTCCCCAGACAACCGCTAAGATTTGATCGCGATTAAATACTTTCCCTGGTCGGCTAGCAAGTAATTCAAGTAATTCAAATTCTTTTTTGGGTAATTGTAGTTCCTGGCCTTCAAATTCCACGACGTA
>JAURNL010000063.1 GCA_030830205.1 Crocinitomicaceae bacterium
AGCGTTCATCCTGAGCCAGGATCAAACTCTCCGTTGTATAATAACTTCGAATTTTAAGAGCTCGAGTATGTTTGTTTTTATTCTTAAAAACGCTGTTTCCTTATTTCTCAATACTTCAAAGAACTTGTCTTATGCAATCAGTAAGAACTCCCGCTCTTACTCATCTTTACTCTTTTATCTTCCCGTTTGTGTCAGACCGTTGTCTCAATTGCGGGGTGCAAAGATATGTACTCTTTTTCGTTCCGCAATACTTTTTTGAAAGAAATTTTATTTTTTTTTCAATCAAAAATATAACTAATTGATTTATAGCTATATCTAGAGGATGTCTAGTAATGACTTTTTAATGGCAACAATTGAATCAGCAGAAAGCATGTCTTTAAGCGAACCCTGCTGCATGGGAAACTGAGGCAAATTAAAAAGGGTCTGCTCGGCATGCGCAAGAAAAACTTGTCCTTGCGGCGCACGACATGCTTGCCAATGCTGTTTATTAGAGTAGCCCGTATCCCAGAGCGCTAAACTAACTGCAATTCCAAAATTAAATTGCTCAGCTTTCGTCCATTCACCACTGAAATACACTTCTGCTAAAAATAGTCCTAGTTGGTCTTTTAGAATTCGTTGATCAAGTGAGGACCAATTTTTAAAACCTGGTAGTAATTGATTGAGCGAATAGAGGTCATTGGTAGATAACTGAATTCTTTCTTTTCTATTATTTATCAAACGTGCAGCAGCAAACCACTTGCGAAGTGCAACAAGTAATAATATCAAGACCGCTATTCCAGTTACTTTGGCAAGGCTCATGAATGCCGACCAGATAAAAACCGGAATCAGCATTAATAAGATTGCAAAAAGTGGAAGCCAGAAAGAAAAACGATAACTATTCAGCGATCCATTTGTCATTTCGCATTTCTCCTTTAATAGTTACATTTTTTGTTCGGGCGTAGTCTTCGGCAGCGACGAGCATTTGTTCACGTGTATCTCTACGTATGAGGATGGCAGATGAACCTTGCGATTTAACTTCTATGTAAAATCCGTTGCGGAGTCTGGCTGGCTTGGTTGGAGGTCTTCCCATGTTGAATAAGTTGTTAATTTCTGATAAGAGTTTGACAATATAACCAAAAAAACTGAATATTGTTGTTAAATGGAAACAAAAATCATGCCTGAATTCAAATTGACATGAAAGAATTAACTTTGCCGCATGATACAATTTGATCAACTCGGTTATTTTCTTCCACAGGGATATCTCTTCTCTCAAGTTAATCTTCAAATAAACAAAGGAGACAAAGTTGGTTTGGTAGGAAAAAATGGCGCTGGAAAGTCTACCCTACTCCGAATCTTGTCAGGTAGTGTAAAACCAACAGATGGTCAAGTTCACCAATCTAAAAATCTAAAGCTCGGATTTTTAACGCAAGATATCCAAATTGATTCGGATAAAAGCGTTTACAATTTTCTCTTTTATTCAAATGAATCACTGAATCAAATTCGCGAGCGTCTGGATCACATCAATAATGAACTCACCATCAGAACCGACTACGAAACCGAAAGCTATTTGGCGCTTTTAGATGAACTCAGTGACCTCAATCACCGATTTCAAGTGCTAGAAGGTTATCAATGGGAAGAAAAAATTAAGGCCACATTAGAAGGTCTTGGATTTAGCCTATTAGACCAACAAAAAATGATTGCGCAATGCTCTGGAGGTTGGAAAATGAGGGCAGAACTTGCGCGAATTCTTGTCAATACACCAGACATTCTGCTACTAGACGAACCTACTAACCACTTAGATATTTTATCTATTAGTTGGCTAGAAAATTATTTACAAAGATTCGAGGGGGCTGTTATTTTAATATCTCATGATCGACTTTTTCTTGATAATGTGAGTACACGAACCCTTGAAATTTCAAGACAACAAATTTTTGACTTTCCTTATGCATATTCAAAATACAAAGAATTGCGTGCAGAGGAAATGGAAAGACTAGAACAAGCGAAAAAACAACAAGATAAAGACATCAAACATGCTGAGGAACTCGTAGAAAAATTCCGAGCAAAAAAAAACAAGGCTGCCTTTGCGCAATCCTTGATCAAAAAACTAGACAAGACAGAACGTATTGTCGTTGAAAAAGACCAAGTAGCACGTCTCAAACTTCGTTTTCCTTTAGCCGTCCAACCAGGTAAATGGGTTCTTGAAATCAATCAACTAGGTAAAAGTTACGATTCTAGATGCTTATTCAAAGAAGTATCTATCACCGTTGGAAGAGGAGAAAAAATAGCCCTACTTGGACCAAATGGTGTGGGTAAGTCAACCTTATTGAAGGCTATAATGGGTAGCATACCACATGAAGGAGAGGTTTTACTCGGTCACAATGTTCAAATTTCCTATTTTGCACAAGACCAAGCCGAAAAGCTCGATCCTAAATTGAGCATTTATGATACGGTTGACCTGATAGCCAAAGGTGATTTACGCAAAGATCTCAGAAGTATTTTAGGAGCATTTTTATTTTCCGGTGAAGACATAGATAAAAAGGTTGGCGTTCTATCCGGTGGAGAGCGTACACGTCTGGCACTATGCTGTCTCTTACTGAGCCCTTCTAATTTCTTGATCCTGGATGAACCTACCAATCACCTTGACTTGCAAAGTAAAGAAGTACTCAAAGAAGCACTTGTTCATTACGAAGGGACATTTATCATCGTTTCTCACGATAGAGAATTTGTAGATGGTTTAAGCAACCGAATTTGGGATATAGAAAATCAGGGTGTGAAAATCCATCATTTCAGCTTGCAAGAGTACCTTACATATAAGACGCAAAAAACACCCCTTGTAGAGGAACAGCGCACTCATAAAGAAGAAAAAAAAGTCGCTATTCACAAAGAAGAAAGCAAACCTCGCATAGACAAAGGATTGCAAAAAATTCAGCGCGAAATACAGCAGCTTGAACAACAAATAGAACAGCAGGAGAGTACCCTAAAAGAAATTGAAAATGAATTGGGCAGCATTGACTATGAAGACAAAGAACGCTACAATTCAGTGTTGAATAAATACGAAGGCGCAAAGTCTAATGTCGACATGCTGATCAAAAAATGGGAAGAAAAGGCTGAACTACTATGATGCTATTGAAAATCATTAAATTTGAAGCGTGAAATTACTTCTGTTATTTAGTTTAGGAATATTATTATTGTCTGCTAAGTGCAATAATCAAAACCAGCATCCAGTCCCATTTGTACCTGTAGATGTAACAATAGACATACAACTACCTAGCTACAGCGATTTACAAGGTGTGGGAGGTTGGTGCTACCTGAATGGCGGCTCCAGAGGAATAATTATATACAGAAAAGGGATCGATGAATTTATTGCCTTTGACAGACACTCGCCCGCAGACCCAAATGCGACATGCCCACAACCATTATATCCAGACAACCAAAACTTCTTACAACTTAAAGACACGTGTAACAACGCTATTTTTTCACTCTATGACGGTTCTCCGGTGAGCAATAGCATTTACGGCCTAAGACAATATGCTACACAATTCAACGGCAATAATTTGTTGCGCGTCTACAATTAACAAACGAATATGGCAGATATCAAAGTAACAATTATTGACAGAGAGGGTTTAAACCATGATTTGGAGGGTCCTACGGATATGAACATGAATATCATGGAACTCTGTAAAGCTTATGATCTGCCGGTTAAGGGAGAATGTGGAGGAATGGCAATGTGCGCAACCTGTCAGTGTTATTTAGAATCTGACACTCAATTACCAGAACAAAGCGACGCAGAATTAGACATGCTTGACCAAGCTTTTTTTGTCAAACCAAATAGTCGACTTGGCTGTCAAATTCATCTTAGTGATGAAATTGATGGAATTGTATTGCGCTTAGCGCCAGAGCAGGATTAAAAGCGCTGTTTTCTTTAGTTTAATTGCGCTGAAAAAACTTTTCTGAATTTTTCCACCTTAGGACGGACAATACTCTGACAGTAAGGATTACCTGGATTATTTTCAAAATAATTGTGGTGATAATCTTCCGCTTCATAGTAGTTATTTATTTCAACTATCTCCGTAACGATTGGAGCATCCCATACTTTTTCATCCTTTAAGCGTTGCAAGTATTGCTTGGCCATTCGTTTTTGCTCCTCATTGTGATAGAAAATGACAGACCTGTATTGTGTGCCAATATCATTACCCTGGCGATTGAGTTGTGTTGGATCGTGAACGAACCAAAAAGCTTCAAGTAGTGATTCATAGCTCAATTTTGATGGATCATAAACAACTTGAGCTACTTCTGCATGTCCTGTTTGACCTGAACAGACTTCCTTATAACTTGGGTCTTTGAGATGACCTCCTGCGTAGCCTGGCACCACAGAAACAACCCCTTTCAAATCCTTGAAACAGGCTTCTATGCACCAAAAACAACCAGCGCCAAAAGTGGCAGTGTCTAGAGTTGATTCATTCATATTTGAATTTTTATCTTGATTTGACATGAAATGAAGCGAAGCTGAATTGATACAATAGCGCAGACCGGTAGGTTTCGGTCCATCTTCAAAAACATGACCCAAATGAGCATCGCATTCTTTGCAACGCACTTCGGTACGAATCATGCCGTGTGATCTATCTGTAATTTTCTTGACGTTTCCTTGTGATAACACATCATAAAAACTAGGCCAACCTGAACCAGAATCGTATTTGGTTTTACTTTCAAAAAGTGGAGCGTCACACGCTACACAAACGTAGGTTCCCTCCTCATGATGATCCCAATATTTTCCGGTAAAGGGCCTTTCAGTACCACCGTTAACCACATAACATACATTTTCAGGCAAGGCACGTCCGTTAAAGGTATTTTGATTTTTTGCATCTTCAGGGTCTTGTTGACCACAAGCATTTAGGCTTCCTATCATAAGTAAAACAAATATACGTTTCATGTGCTTATAACAAACAAGAGTTGGTTTGGTTTAACTACTTTTGCGCCCATGTTTAAAAGATACTCAAAAGATTTTTGGTTGTTAAGTGCCAGCATGTTTTTCTTCATGCTTAGTTTCAACTTGATACTTCCTGAAATGAATGGTTTTATAAGCAACCTTGGGGGTAGCACCATAAAAGGAAGTATTATCTTTTTGTTTTCTATTGCTGCTGGCATTTCCCGCCCTTTTGCGGGTAAATTGGCTGATTTAATTGGAAGAAAAAGAAGTGTCTACATCGGCTTGATCATCGCTATTTCCGCTAGCATAAGTTATGCTTTTACCGGTACTTTATTCTTGCTTTTAGTACTCCGCTTTGCACATGGCTTGAGCGCTGGATTCGCACCAACAGGAGCAACTGCCTTGTTAACCGATATATTACCTGAAGGCAGAAAAGGTGCGGCAATGGGTCTGTGGGGCACTTTTATCTCTTTGGGAATCGGGATAGGACAGTCATTGGGCTCATTTATTTTTGCGCATAGCAACTATGAAATTCTTTTTGTCACCTCTGCTGCATTTGGAATTCTTGCTATGCTCCTATTAAGTCCGATCAAAGAAACACTTACTGAACAAAAAAAATTCAATTGCAAACAGTTATTGATCCAATGGGAAGATGTTTTGGAGCCAACCATCAAACCAGCCGCGTTAATCATGTTGCTAACCGCAATTAGTTCAGGAGTTATATTCGTATTGACTCCAGACTACTCCACCTTTTTAAGTATTGAGAACAAAGGTTACTTCTTTGGAATTTATGTATTAAGCACGATTGGTATACGCTTGGTTTTTGCATCCTTGTCGGATCGTATCGGGCGACGAGAAACGATGCTAATCGGCTCTGCATTACTTATTTTTAGCATGATCCTTTTGAGTTTGGCAAACGACATTTGGAGTTATTCTTTTGCAGCCATCATCTTTGGTTTAGCTACCGGTATTTCCAGCCCTACTCTTTTTGCTTGGACAGCAGACCTCAGCCTTTCGCACCGCAGGGGAACGGGATCTGGAACCTTGTTTATTGCTCTGGAAATGGGTATTTTGATAGGTTCAGGGCTAACCTTTCTTTTTTACAAAAATACGATTGAAACTGCACGAATTTGCATGCTCATCGCTGCGGCCTGTGGTTTTCTTGCCTTCATCTTCTTGTTGCTTCAAATCAGAAAAGCCCGACTCATTCATGCTTCAAGTAACGCCTAACGAGCCAATGACCAAGATAGACCAGAGGTGTTAACAAAACGGCTATGACTAATTTTAAAAGGTAATTTGTGGGGGCGACTTCCATGTAGGTTGACACACTCATAGCACCAGGTAGAACAAATCCGATATACAGCACAATGTACGAGTCGATGAGTTGAGAGATAAGTGTACTCCCAGTACTGCGCAACCATATAAAACGATTACCGGTTTTGCGTTTGATGCGATCAAATAAATAGGCATCTAGAAGCTGTGATACCAAAAAAGCAATAATACTCCCCACAATGACAGCTTGCGCTTGTCCAAAAACTAAATTATATGCGTCATTGGTGGCTAGTTTAGATCCTTTGATTTCATAAGCCGGAATTGCCATGGATAGCCCTACAATTAAAAAACAATATGCAATAAGACCTGAAGTGATCCACGAAAGTCTGCGCACCGCTTTTTTACCATAAAATTCATTAAGTAAATCGGTTAGAAGAAAAACTACCGGCCATGGCAAGATACCTATGATGGTAATAAAAGGCCCAACTTTTTTACCAAAAAAATAGGTCTCTAATGGTATTTGAATTAACTTATTACTGATGAGTTCTGCCGTAACAGCATTGGTAATGAACAGACCAGACAACGCGATAAACAACCATTGTCTGCGCTCGTTGAGTTGTACTTGCTCCATGACGCTAAGTTACAACTTTAAGGTGTACCGTAGTCTAGACGCTTGGTTTTGATGTAGCGCTTAATGTAGTACTGAGAGGTGTTGAAATTATCGATTCTAACTCCCGTATTGGCAGAATGAATAAATTTTATTTCGGTTGGTGTCACCTCCACGACAAGGGCTACGTGTCCTACCTGATTAGAATTAACATTACTCCCCTTAAAAAACATGAGGTCTCCAGGACGGATATCTGCGATTTTTACGGTAGTTCCGAGTTCTGCTAAGCCATAACTTGTTCGAACGAGGTCAAAACCAAAATTTCCAAAAATGTAGTTGATAAAACCGGAACAATCAAAACCAGAAGGAGTAGTACCGCCGTAGCGATAGGGAACACCTAAGAAGCGCTTCGCATAATCAATGATCGCATCTACTTGAGGATCGTTAGATAGAGGAGTTTGGGGCTGGGTAGTTACATGAGGGGTTTGCGCCTCATAGGAATCTATGCATGCGAAAAAGAGAAATACGAGAAATATGAGATTTATTTTCATTTTCTATGAGCCAATGCAAAAATAATAATTATTTTCGAATACTTATTCAAGTAGACAGATGCCCTCAATTGAAAATCAAACACTTAGCAAATTATATTACAGCATTGGTGAAGTAGCAGAGATGTTTCAAGTAAACGCCTCACTTTTAAGATTTTGGGAGAAAGAATTTAATCTAATTGTTTCAAAAAAGAATAAGAAAGGAAATCGACTCTTTTCGGTCAAAGAAATTGAACAAATCAAGCGCATTTATCATTTTGTTAAAGTCGAAGGCTACACGCTTGATGGAGCCAAAAAAGCCCTCAAACAAAAAAGTACGCCTTCAATTCCGCGTGCTACCACAAATGTACTAACTGACAATCAATCAAATCTCGTTTTAAAAACGGACCATTCCGACCTCATAGCAAGACTTGAAGGCATCAAAGCCAAGCTACTTCAACTCCCAATACAAACGCCAGCTTTGAATCAATCTTTTACCCAAGTTCCACCAGAAAGTACTCCACAACAAGCAGTAAATCCGGTCAAGCCAATAACTAAAAAAGCTGTTGAAAAACAAAAGCCTGCAAGCGATATGCCAACGCTGTTTGATTTTTAGGAAATGTCAACAGACCCCAAAATTCTTTTCATGTAATGCGGGACCTTTAGCATCCGCGAGCCGTACCAAGAGCAAATTTCACCGTCGACCAAAAGCACAGTTGAACGAGGAAACAAAAGTTTAAATTCATTCAGATGCTTTTCCTCGAACGGAAAAGGTTCTGAACTAAGAAAAATCAAATCTGGGTCTAGACTCACATGCTCCTTATCTATCAACACATCCTTGAGTTCGGGATATCTTTCTAGCTTACAAAAATTGACTAAACCAACGCTTTGCAACAGTGCGTGAATATAGGTATTCGTCCCGACGACGAAATAAGGATCTTTCCAAATAAAGTAGAGATAAGTAGCTTTATTACCGTAAGCCCCTACTCCATGAAAACCCGATTTAATTTCATGAACTAATGCTTTTGCTGTTGCTAATTTCTCAACGCGTTTTCCGATTTCCAATAAGTAAAAATAAGCATCATCTAGCGATTGAATATCCGTCAGTAGCACTTCATAATTAGCCATCAATAGCTCGATCTCTTCTTTGGTATTCTCCTCTTTATTAGTAATAATAAGTGTGGGCTGAAGTTGGGCAATCTTTTCAAAATTTAATTTTTTAGTTCCACCAACTCTCGTCTTTTTTTGCCTCCAGTGTTCCGGGTGAATGCAAAACTTAGTGATACCAACAACTTCTTCATCTAGTCCTAGCGACCAAAGGTATTCAGTTAAAGAAGGAACCAAAGAAATGATCCGCATGATCAATTAAGCCATTGCTGAAATAACGTCGTAGCGCGAGACAATATGAAATTTACCGTTTTCTAGTTCCACTAGCACTGCAGGAACCTGCTTGGAAATCAATTTACATATTTCTTCTACGGTCGTGTTTTTTTGAACTACAGGAAAAGCCGGACACATGATAGAAGAAATGGGCGCATCTTTGAGTGATGGGTTCTCCACTAATAGCTGATAAACGTGGCTATCGTCGATAGACCCAACAAATTGCCCATCTTTCATCACCGGAATTTGTGAGATATCAAAATTGCGCATTTTTGCAATGGCGTGCGAAACTAATTCTTCGGCATATAGCGAGACCAACGGTTTTTTTCCATGTTTAGCCACAAGGTCGCCAGCTGTCAGTAATTCTTCCTCTAGAAAACCGCGCTCGCGCATCCATTCGTCGTTAAATATTTTACCAACATAACGACTTCCATGGTCATGAAATAACACCACCACAACATCATCTTGAGTAAGTTCAGCTCCCATTTGTAAAAGCCCTTTGATAGCAGCTCCAGCAGAGTTGCCAACAAAAATACCCTCTTCTCTTGCTAACTTTCTGGTATAAACTGCAGCATCTTTATCAGTCACTTTTTCAAAATGATCAATCACGTTAAAATCCACATTGGCAGGCAAAATATCTTCACCAATACCTTCTGTAATATATGGATAGATCTCATTTTCATCAAAAATGCCTGTTTCTTTATATTTCTTGAATACTGAACCGTAGGTGTCTATACCCCATATTTTGATATTCGGATTTTTTTCTTTGAGGTATTTTCCAACTCCAGATATGGTACCTCCTGTTCCTACGCCCACTACAAAGTGAGTGATTTTCCCATTTGTTTGTTCCCAAATCTCGGGGCCCGTTTGTTCGTAGTGAGCAGTTCTGTTGGATAAATTATCGTACTGATTGACATACCAGGAGTTTGGAATTTCATTTGCTAATCGACGAGAAACTGAGTAATACGAACGCGGATCAGATGGTTCAACAGCAGTAGGGCATACAACCACTTCGGCGCCAACTGCTCGCAAAATATCCATCTTTTCCTTAGATTGTTTATCATTCAAAACACAAATGAGCTTGTATCCTTTTATGATACAAGCAAGTGCTAAGCCCATTCCAGTGTTTCCTGAGGTGCCTTCAATGACTGTGCCACCTGGTTTTAAAATGCCTGCATTTTCTGCATCTTCGATCATTTTGACCGCCATTCTATCCTTGACAGAATTTCCAGGATTTGTAGTTTCTACTTTAGCATATACATTTGCCGTAATTGAAGTAGTTAATTTATTGATTCGGACCAAAGGTGTATTTCCGATCGTCTCTAGGATATTATTGTATACTTTCATGGATGAACTTTAGACAAAGTTAGTCATCTGTTTGAATTCATTAATTTTAGGGCATGTTAAAAATTAAATTCCTTAGTGTATTTGGACTTTTATGGTTGTTTACCTCGGCCCAAAAATGTCCAATTTTACCCACACCTGCCGTTTTCCAGACTACGAATGGACAATTCATTAGTAGCGGCAACCTACTTATAGATCCTTCAAATATTACTCCCAACTTACTCAATGCATTCAAAAACTATGCATTATGGTCTAAAGGGATTCAAGTCATTTCTTTCGTACAAAATCCGATGGTCAAATTCAAAAAATTGACCAACGTCAAGCAAGACTCATACAGTATCAATATTGCAGAGCAAATTACCATTTCTTATTCAAGTGAGGCTTCCTGCTTTTATGCCTGGGTGTCTTTATTGCAGCTAGCTCAACAAACTGAAGGACAATTATCATTTCAGAAATGCTTTGTAAAAGATTATCCAAAATTTCAATGGCGTGGTTTGCACCTCGATGTATCGCGTCATTTTTTCACAGTTGATGAAATCAAGCGCTTTTTAGACCTGATGGCCTATTACAAATTCAATACTTTTCATTGGCACCTCACGGACGATCAAGGTTGGCGGATTGAGATTAAAAAATATCCACTCCTGACAGAAGTTGGTGCTTGGCGCGATTCTACGGTAGAAAATCATTACACCTCCCTTCCCCGCACTTACAATCATTCTCATTATGGAGGTTTTTATACACAAGAACAAATCAAAGAGGTTGTGGCCTATGCTGCAGACCGATTCATTGAAGTTGTTCCGGAAATCGAAATGCCAGGCCATGCCCGGGCTGCACTTGCTGCCTACCCTGAATTTTCTTGTACCGGCGAAGCACACGGTGTTGAAGGCCTTTGGGGTGTTTTCGACGACATTTTTTGTGCCAAAGAGGAAAGTATTTTATTCCTACAAGATGTCTTGACTGAAATTCTTCCGCTCTTCCCTGGTATGTATATTCACGTCGGAGGCGATGAAGCCCCGAAAACACGTTGGGAGGGCTGCCCCAAATGCCAAGCCGTCATCAAAGCCAATGGCCTTCACGACGCACATGAACTCCAAAGTTATTTCATTGGCCGCATGGATGCATTTCTAACGCAAAACGGCAAGAAACTTATCGGCTGGGACGAAATTCTTGAGGGCGGTCTTTCACCTAATGCTACCGTTATGTCTTGGCGCGGTTACGATGGAGGAAAAGCCGCGGCCGCAGAAAATCATGATGTAGTTATGTGCCCGGGCTCACATTGCTACTTCGATCATTATCAAGGTAGAGGGGCTGAAGAACCACTCGCTATAGGTGGCTTTACATCTCTTGAGAAAGTATTATCCTTCGACCCAATCCCATTAGATATGACTACCGCGGATGCCGCCTACGTTTTAGGTGCACAAGGCAATCTATGGACCGAATATATCCCAAATATGGCGCAATTGGAATATATGGCTTACCCAAGGGCTATTGCCTTGAGTACTACACTTTGGTCAGAGAACAGACCTTCCTACGAAGATTTTTTTGCTGATCTGAGCACTTATCATTTTCCATTTTTAAGTTCTAAAAATGTTCATTTCTCTAAAAGCTGCCT
This sequence comes from Crocinitomicaceae bacterium, assembly GCA_030830205.1. GTDB lineage: Bacteria > Bacteroidota > Bacteroidia > Flavobacteriales_D > Crocinitomicaceae > UBA952. Next base: position 11,649 of record JAURNL010000063.1, read on the forward strand.
CAAACCCGAAATCAAAACAACAAGAGCACTAGATTGGGGTATTTTGATTGAAAAGGCACCTGCTAAAGGAAACAATGCAGCGTCAACAGTCCTAGCCGAAATTAAGGCTACCAAAAGAAAAACCAAAACCGTTCAGATTACAGTAGATCAAGGTCCGAACTTGCCTTCTAAAAAATTAAATGTCATTGCACACAAAGCACTTGGAGCAAACATCAATTTCATCACCAAACCAAGTCCTAAATATGACAATGGGTCGCTCACTATTGTCGACGGTCAATTGGGCGCACGCCCTTGGAAAGGAAATGAATGGTTGGGCTTTGACAGTGATAGCGTCGCATTTGACATTTTGTTGGAAAAACCTATCAAAATCAAAGAACTACGCATCCATACCCTGCACGACCCTAATAGCTGGATTTGGGCCGCTCAAACTTACAACATTTCCTTTTCAAAAACCGGCGTGGGCAATGGTATAGGAGATGGTTATTCTACCGACGAAATCATCACAATTGATGAGATCAATGAAAAAACCCAAATCATTCATGTGGTTTTATACGGCTTAGGGCGTATTCCAACTGGCAGTCCAGGCGCTGGGAATGTTCCTTGGCTGTTTATCGATGAAATTGAAGTGCGCTAGGGAATGATCCCTAAGCGCACAGCGTGAACAATAATGCCAGCAGTATTTCGAACATCCAACTTTTCAATAATCCTCATTTTATGCGTTTCTACCGTTCGCGGGGAAATTTGTAAGTCATGAGCAATTTCTTTGCATGTTTTTTCCTGACAGATACCACGAATTACATCTATTTCTCTAGCGGTGATGCGTTCCAGCGTATTGATGGTCCGACGTTCAGCATCTAGCAAACGCTTGGAGTTTGGGTGAAGATACGAGTGCTGAAAAAAAACTTGCCGAAACGCTGAGACTGCTTCTTCTTGCATATTCCATTTATTGACTACTCCGTGGAATCCCCATTTGAGATAAAGTGGAACTAAGGCTGTTTTAAAATTAGGGACTAACAACAAAAATTTTGCATTTGGCCATGCAGACATCCAAAAATGAAGATACACTTTATCGAGCTCGGTTAATAAATCGGCATTAATCATGATCACTTGAATACCCACCCCTGAAAATCGAGCCCTGAAATCAGTGAGTGTTGATGACTCCCCTACCCACTCAAAATCATTTCGAGATTCGAGTAAAGAACGTAATCCGGATTTAAAAATAATGTCTGGTTCTATAAAAGCCACGCGAATACGGGCACCCAAATAATTACTCATACAACTTGCATTTTAATAGAGCAAAAGCTCTGGTTAGGGATTAATACAAGTAGTCGTGTTTCATGTCGTAAAGTTAAGCGGAGACCTAGAAAAGGACTTCAGTAGATTGACGGATAAGCTTCAAAAAAAGTTGCATTGATTAGAATTTCTGCGCAAATAAACCTTTAGGTCCTTTGGGATGTTCTATCTTTGTAAAAACAAAAATTAGAATATGTCACAAAGGAATTGGCAAAGCATTAAAAACTACCAAGACATAAAGTTTGAGTTTTTTGAAGGTATCGCAAAGATTACCATCAATAGACCCCAAGTATATAATGCTTTCAGACCAGAAACAAATTTTGAAATGCTAGATGCCATGGATATTTGTCGCGAGCGGCCAGATATCAATGTAGTTGTCTTTACCGGTGCCGGTGACAAAGCATTCTGTTCTGGAGGCGACCAAAATGTTAAAGGAATTGGGGGCTACATTTCAGAAAATGGAGTACCAAGACTCAATGTTTTAGATTTACACAAAGCCATTCGATCTTTACCCAAGCCCGTTATTGCCATGGTAAACGGATACGCAATTGGTGGCGGTCATGTACTTCATGTTGTTTGCGACCTAACCATTGCTTCCGATAACGCACGATTTGGTCAGACTGGCCCGAAAGTGGGAAGTTTCGATGGTGGCTTTGGTTCCTCGTATTTAGCTAGACATGTAGGACAAAAGAAAGCGCGTGAAATCTGGTTCTTGTGCAATCAATATACCGCCGCAGAAGCAGAGCAAATGGGCATGGTAAATAAAGTTGTCCCCTTTGATCAACTTGAAGATACAGTTGTAGAGTGGTCTAAAACCATCATGAAAAGAAGTCCGCTGGCTATTCGCATGATCAAACGCGCAATGAACGCGGAACTTGATGGCCAACACGGCCTCATGGAATTGGCCGGAGACGCTACGTTATTGTATTACCTCACCGATGAAGCACAAGAAGGCAAACACGCATTTTTAGAAAAGCGTGATCCAAATTTCCAACAATATCCTAAATTTCCATAAATCATGGATTTCAAAAACATTCAACCTACAGCCTTATGGCAACATTTTGCCGACCTCAATGCCGTTCCAAGACCCTCCAAAAAAGAGGAACGAGTAATAGCCTTTATGAAATCATTTGGAGAAGAACTAGAGCTTCAAACTACCATTGATGGCTGCGGAAATGTCGTCATTAAAAAACCAGCTACTGCTGGCATGGAAGATCGTCAAACTGTCATTTTGCAAAGTCATCTCGACATGGTACATCAAAAAAATGCAAGTACTGTTTTTGACTTTGATCTTCAAGGAATTGAAATGTATCAGGATGGAGACTGGATTCGTGCAAAAGGCACAACCCTTGGTGCTGATAACGGAATTGGTGTAGCCGCTATTATGGCCCTCCTTTCCAGCACAACCATTCCCCACCCTTCTTTAGAAGCCTTTTTTACAATCGACGAGGAAACCGGAATGACTGGTGCCAAAGAAATGGACTCGAGTCTTTTGAGTGGCACCATATTATTGAACCTCGATACCGAGGATGACGATGAACTTTCGGTTGGTTGTGCCGGTGGAATAGATACCAATACACATTACAGCTTCAAACCAGTAGCGATCGCCCCTGGATATCATACGCTAGCAATAAAAATTGAAGGACTACTTGGCGGACATTCTGGTATGGATATCGATAAAGGCAGAGGTAATGCCAATAAATGGATGGCCCGCTTATTATGGGAACTTTCACAAGATCAGCATATTCAACTTGTACAATTTGACGGCGGAAGTTTGCGCAATGCGATACCACGTGAAGCAACAGCGATTATAGCCGTTGGTCATGTTGATCAAAGCATCGAGCAGTTAGAAAAAATGGAGGAAGTATTGAAGAGTGAATACCACCTCATTGAACCCCATTTTAAGTTAAACGTCGCGCCCATTCAAACTACGCTCAGTGCCGTTTCAGATGCCGATTTTAAAAAGATTATCGCAACGCTGTGCGGTGTTATTAATGGTGTTTACCGCATGAGCCCAGATATTGATGGACTAGTTGAAGCTTCCTCCTCTTTGGCGCGTGTAGTTATCGATAACGGTCAATTTACTACACAATCATTGCAACGCAGTTCCGTGGAAAGCACTAAAGCAGAAGTGAGTATGTCTCTTCGCTGTGCATTTGAAAATATGGGAGCAACAGTTGAACAGAGCGGTGATTATCCTGGATGGAAACCAAATGCAAAATCACCCATTCTTGCCCACATGCGCTCGCTGTACAAAGAGCTCTATGGCGAAGAACCAAAAGTCAAAGCTTGTCATGCAGGCTTAGAATGTGGTTTACTAAGTGAAAAATTACCTGGAGTAGACATGATCTCTTTCGGACCAAACATCAGAGCTGCTCATTCACCTGACGAATGTGTTCAAATTTCTTCAGTTCAAAAATTCTGGAATTATCTTTTGGCCAGCCTATCAAATATCCCTAAAGCTTAAGCACTAACCTATGTCTCAAACACTCCATACCATTGAAGAAGCGATTTTTGAAATCCAACAAGGCCGCGTAGTTATTGTAGTTGACGATGAAGATCGCGAAAATGAGGGCGATTTTTTGACAGCTGCAAGAAATGCAACTCCGGAGCTCATCAACTTCATGGCTACACATGGTCGTGGCCTTATTTGCGCTCCAATTAGCGAAGATCGTTGCGATCAACTGGGCCTTGAACTCATGGTCAGAAATAATTCAGCAGCCTATGAAACTCCTTTCACTATCAGCGTTGACCTAATCGGACACGGTTGCACCACTGGTATTTCAGCTAGTGATCGTGCAAAAACAATCCTAGCAATGATTGATCCAGCAATTAGACCTGAAGAGTTAGGCAAACCAGGCCATATCTTCCCTCTACGTGCAAGAAAAGGCGGAGTTTTACGTCGTGCTGGACACACGGAAGCAGCCGTTGATTTGTCACGCCTTGCCGGATTTGAAGAAGCTGGCATCATTGTTGAAATTCTCAATGAAGATGGCACTATGGCAAGACTACCTCAACTGCTTGAAATCGCTAAAAAATTTGATCTAAAAATCATCAGTATTGCAGACCTTATCAAGTATCGTATTGCTCACGAATCCCTGATTAAAGAACAAGTTCAGGTAGAAATGCCTACTGCTTTTGGAGACTTTCAGTTGCGTGCTTTTAAAGACCAAAGTAATGACCAAGATCACTTAGTACTTACCAAAGGGACTTGGTCGGAAGATGAAGCTGTGTTGGTAAGGGTCCATTCCTCTTGTTTGACCGGTGATATTTTTGGCAGTTGTCGCTGCGATTGCGGACCACAATTGCACAAAGCTATGGAGCTCATCAATCAAGAAGGAAAAGGTGCTATCGTATATATGAATCAAGAAGGTCGCGGTATTGGCTTACTCAATAAGCTCAAAGCCTATAAACTTCAAGAAGAAGGTCTAGACACCTATGAAGCCAATGAAAAACTTGGCTTCAAACCCGATGAACGCGATTATGGTATTGGCGCTCAAATGTTAAGAGCAATTGGGATAAGCAAAATGAAACTGATGTCAAACAACCCCAAAAAGCGTACGGGTCTAATTGGTTATGGACTTGAAATCATAGAAAATATTCCACTCGAAATCGAAAGCAATATTCATAACGAACGATACCTCCAAACCAAGCGCGACAAGGCCGGGCATACACTTAAAATGAAGCACTAATGCTCGAAGCAAGAGCCATAGAGAAAAATTACGGCGAGTTGCCAATTTTAAGAGGCATCGACCTCTTTGTTGCACCTGCAGAAATAATTTCGATTGTCGGTGCTTCTGGCGCTGGTAAAACCACTCTACTGCAAATACTTGGCACACTTGACGTTCCTAGCAAAGGTGAACTTTTCATAGAAGGTCAAAATCCGTTCATTCTTCAAGAAAAAGCGCTTGCACATTTTAGAAATCAGCGAATTGGTTTTGTTTTTCAATTCCATCAATTATTACCTGAATTTACAGCGCTTGAAAACATTGCACTTCCAGCATTGATCGGAGGAAGTAACCAAACTGATGCACTCCAAAAAGCCCAAAAACTATTGGATCGTTTTGGGCTTTCTAACCGAGCAAACCATAAGCCAGAGGCCTTGTCTGGTGGTGAACAACAACGTATTGCAGTAGCAAGAGCTCTTGTCAATCAACCTGCATTGATATTTGCCGATGAACCTTCCGGGAATCTAGATACTGAAAATGCCAACTCTTTACATCAGCTATTTATCGAATTGCGTGAAGAGATGAAACAAAGTTTTGTGATTGTAACGCACAACACCCAGTTTGCTCAAATGGCAAATCGCTGTTTAACGATGCAAGATGGACTTTTTGTATAACGGAAACGACCAGGATCTTAAAGAATTCTTGGACTTCAAAGCACAGCAATACGAACATCCTCGGTTTATTGAAACAGATCCTATTGCTCTTGCCCATCAGTTCACGCAAAAAGAAGACATTGAAATTATCGCTTTTCTAATGTCTAGTATTGCTTGGGGTAATAGACAAAGTATCCTTAAAAGTGGAGAGAAATTAGTTTCTATTCTGGGACCTTCTCCCTTGGAATATGTCCTTACATATAAGGATGGTACATGTCCTCCTTTTATGCACCGCACATTTAACCAAACAGACCTAAATGGTTTTCTTCTCGGACTTCAGCATTTATATTTAAATGGTGGTCTCCAATATGCCTTTCACGGCAAAAGCGACCAACTTGATGAATACATCTTAAATTTCAGGTCTAAATTCATCCCCTTTTTAGCTTCAAGAAGTCTCAAACACGTGGCTGATCCTGCAAATGGCTCGGCAGCAAAACGACTAGTTATGTTTCTAAGATGGATGGTCAGGAGTCCAAAAAATGGAGTAGATTTTGGATTATGGGAACATATTCCACTCAACATACTGCATGTACCACTTGATGTTCATACGGGAAATATTGCTCGAAAGCTCGGCTTAATTACCAGAAAGCAAAACGACTGGAGAACAAATGTTGAACTTCAAAAAAAATTACTTCTGTTCGACTCGATTGACCCAGCCAAATACGACTTTGCACTTTTTGGGTTGGGCGCTTTTGAAAAATTCTAATGTGGTAAAGGTAGTGGTACCAGATGTAAATAAGGGGCTATATTTCCTCCTTGACGCTTTTCTAATACTAAATGATCAGCGTCGAGTGATTTGAGTTTAAACACCCACTTTTCCTTTCCGACTTGAATGCTGAGTTGCTCCTTTTTTTCATGAAATTTGAAATGCCCTTTGTCGTAAACACCTTTATCAAAATCACTAAAAGAACCTACTAGGACTTCGCCAGTTAAATAAAAAACAAAAAGAATTTCTCCCCAATTACTTTGATGAAGTTCATCGTATTTTAACTGTTGGGTTCCTTTGAGCATCCAGACCTTGCTATTTCCACCACTGAGCCAATGTGTATGATCGGCTGTGAATGTTTGCTCTCCGTTGATACATGCACTAAGTAAGAGCAAGATTAAACTAAAATACCAATTGCTTTTCATTGAGGATTTTTAAAATTTCAGCCGAAACCTTTGCTTGTTTTTCTGGCTTGATATTCGCGTCATTTATTTGCTCACAGCAAACATATTGATATCGACTTTGCTTCCAAGAAAAAAGACAGTTGTAAAAATACTTTTGCCCTTCGTATCGCTCAAAAAATCGAATGACTACATCGTCATAATGATCAGGTCTTGGCCTAAATTCTATTGGGTAACCAACAAAACCATTTGCTTGTACCATTTCTTGACCTTCTTTTTCGTAAACTACAAGTCTGCGAACTGGAAAACCATTTACTCCAGCTTTCAACAATACCATACACCCATTAGATATATTGAAGTCTTTTTTCAAAGGAAATACTCTAAAAAAATTAGGTGTACATGATGGTCTTAATAAATCTTCACTCCAGTTGATGGTGCTATCGCACAGCTTTAATTCCTTCAATATTTCTGGTTCTACATCACTTAAAAAAGTATTCGTTTTAAAATCCGTACTTACCGAAACGTTCGTAGTCTGTTTTTGGCTAGTCTTTTTTACTGGTTTGGTCGGTTCCACTGACTGAAGCATATAGACTCCAACTATGATAATAATTAGAACCAAAAGGAACCATACGTATTTGGTCTTTCTCATTTGTGAAAAATTGATGTTGATAATTTTCTGGCTTTTTCTAATGCTACTAAATCTATTCGATGCTCAAATAAGGTACTGGACGTAGCTAATAGTGATTCCGTAGCCAAATTACCTATGAGTTCATCTTTTGCCATTGGACAACCTCCATAACCTCCAATTGCAGTATCAAAATGTGTACAACCACCGGCTACAACTGACTCAATGAGCGCATGCTCCTGACCCGGAGTTACGTGCAAATGAGCTGCAAAATCTAATTTTGGAAATGCTGTAGTCAGAGATGAAAATAATTCTTTTGCTATTTTTGGTGTCGCACAAGCAATTGTATCAGATAAGGCATAGGCCGCTATATCAAAACGCTGTTCCAATTTCTCGACCCACTCCATCACCAATTCTGGTGACCAAACATCTCCGTAAGGATTCCCAAACCCCATAGAAAGATAAACGCGTAATTTCTTACTGTGCTGTTGGCAAATGTTTGCGATTTCCTCAAGTCGAATCAAGGATTGGTCTATATTTGAGTTTGTGTTTCTAAGTTGAAATGTTTCTGATACAGAGAATGGATAACCCAGTATGGATATTTGGTCATGTTGCACGGCAGACAGCGCTCCTCGTGAATTTGCAATAATGGCAAGCAATTGGGTCGATGATTCTTCCAACTGAGCACAGACCTCAGCGCTATCCTGCATTTGAGCAATTGCCTTTGCTGATACAAAACTCCCAAAATCTAAAGTATCAAAACCACATTTGAGTAAGGCATTCAGATATGCTACCTTCTTTTCTGTCGGTATCCATTCCTTGATGCCTTGCATCGCATCTCGTGGACATTCGGTTATTTGAAGTTTTGCTCTGGTCATTGTTTTCTATCTACCTTTTAGCAAGGATTTATTGATCGCTTTTACGAGTGCAGGACCTTCATAAATAAAACCAGTATACAATTGAACTAAACTCGCTCCTGCTGAAAGTTTATCTAATGCATCTTGTGCACTGTGAATTCCTCCAACTGCAATCATTGGAATACTCCCTTCTGATTTTTGATGAATATAATGAATCATTTCCGTTGATCTCCTTGTGACTGGCTTTCCAGAAATACCACCCGGACCTAAACTATCTACTATATTTTTTGGTGTTTGAAGATCTTCACGAGAGATGGTAGTATTGGCAACAATGAGACCGCCAATTTTCGTAATGCTCACAATATCAATAATCTCATCAATTTGAGAATTGGTGAGATCTGGAGCGATTTTGAGTAGAATAGGTTTGGGAATAGTCATTTCTTGGTTGCGCTCTTGCAGGCGTACTAAAAGATCTTGAAGGGGTTCTTTTTCTTGCAATGCACGCAAATTTGGCGTGTTTGGAGAGGAGACATTAACAACGAAATAATCTACAAATGGAAAAAGTGCCTCAAAGGAAAACAAATAATCAGAAGCAGCTTCTTCATTGGGAGTCCATTTGTTTTTCCCAATATTACCCCCAATAATGATTTTTTTATTTTGTCGAGATTTGAGCTGTTCTATTGCTGCTTCAACACCTTCATTGTTGAACCCCATTCTGTTCAAAATGGCATGATCTGCTTTGAGTCGAAAAAGACGGGGCTTCTCATTACCTGGCTGAGCCTTTGGAGTAATTGTTCCAATTTCAATAAATCCAAACCCACAATCTGCCAAGGCATCAATATGCTGTGCATTTTTATCAAAACCTGCAGCAAGGCCAACGGGATTCGGAAATTTTAATCCAAGGAATGATGTTTCTAGTTTGGGGCTTTCAACCACATAAAGCATTCGAAAAATTGCCCTTGAAGGGGGGAAACGATGTATTAAATTCAAAAGACCGACCACAAAATAGTGCACTTTCTCTGCATCAAACTGAAAGAGAACAAAACGAAATAATTTGTACATACACAAATGTACAAACTATTTCATGTCAGCGCGCTTAAACCAAAAGGAGTAAGCAAACTGTTAACAAGGGATAGTACCAATAACGCCAGGGATTCAGTACTTTTTGTTGGTAGTTTAGAGCCGCCAAAATTTCATTGAAATTTTGATGCTTGCGAACTTCTTCTCTACTAGGTTCTTTTCGGTCGAGTAAAATTTTAAGCATAATTATTCTTTTTGATGGAAATATTCCTTGAGTTTGAGTACTGCACGAAATGTTTTGACCTTGGCATTATTTTCAGTCAAGCCACAGATTTCTCCAATTTCTTTGAATGAGCGCTTTTCAAAAAAACGCATTTCAACTAATTGAAGCTGCTGATCTTTAAGACCTTTCAGGGCCCTTAGAAGTTTCGCCTTGTCTTGTTCACTGTAATCTTCTGTCCAGTCTTCGATGACTTGCTTAAGGACAACGTTTTCAATACTTACAGTACGCTGTGCTTTTTGGTCACGAAAACTCTGATATAGCTCGCTCTTGGCAATACGAAATAACCAAGCTGAAAAAGGCAAGCCACGATATTCATATTTGTGTATGGCTTGTAGTGCCTTAACAAATACACTTGAGGTGATATCGTAGGCTTGTTCTTCCTCCTCAACACGGCGATATACATAACGAAAAATGGCATCATGATAACGCTCGTAGAGAGGAGCGAAAAAGCGTGGATCTTGTTGAGCACGCTCAATTTGAGTTCTTTCTTCTTCTGGAAGAAAAGACTGCTGCTGAAAGGAGAATTGGAGAGGCATAGTCTTTGGTTTTAAGGAGTTTAGCTCAAGAGGCTTGCAGTCCTCTTAAAGAGATAACGCGGCAATATTTGTTTTGGTACATTTTTTTTGAAAAAAAATTAAAATTGTTTTCTTAATCGTATGGAAATCTGAATTTGCGTACTAGTTTGTTGAGTCCATAAGTGAGTGCTACTCATCAAAATCCCAAACTGCCATTTATCCTTAGTTGTGTACTGAAACGCCGCCAATCGGTAAGTTCCTACCCCATTAAGCCTTAAGTTTTGAGCACCAAAGCCAACTAAATAAGGATAAGTAAAAAGCAGCGGAGATCCGGGTGGAACTTGAAATGCGCCAAATATAAATTCAAAGCGAAGTGGTTTTGAAAATTTTTGATGGCGCCAAGCAAACGCCATAAGCTTGCTCGAACTAGATTGAGCACTAAAAGCACTGAATTGGGTAACTATTCGGAGCTCCTCTGATTTTTCTATCTTGAAATCAGCAGTAAAAGCGACCCGATATTGTAGAGCTGACGTGGTTTTATCTCTCAGAAATAATTGACAAGAATAGGTTTGAGTCTTGCTCTTTTGTAATTGCCATAGAAGGCGCGTCTCATTGAAGCTCATTGGCAACAAACTGATTTGTAACGCATGAGGTATTTGAACGTATTCATTAGACAATTGAATTTGAAGAGAATTAAATGCTTTCCATTTGAGTTGAAAAATACAAGCTCTTTCATTTGAACCACTACTGGAATTGCTGATTGGATTGGAATAAAACGACTGATAACTAGGTCCGTAAGCGCGAAAATGAAGGCCCAACTCTAATTTACTATTGAGGTAATAGATAAAGGCAGCATTCAAGGCAATCGACTGCCGAAGGGAATTATATTGACTGCATAAAGCTACACATTCTGCATAGCCATATAACTGTCTCCAAGTTCCTTGAAAGTATCCTCCCATGCTGCAAAATGACAAGGCCTTTTTGGGATTAAGAATAAGATTGGAATCAATGATAGACTGTACATTTAAATGTTGATAAAGAATTAAAGCGCCACATTGATATAAAGAACGCTTCCTCCTTATTCCTATGCCTATTAGTTGCTCTAGTCCATTTTTACGTTTAGCCATTTCAGACGCTGTTCTGTGAAGTCCTGAAGTGTAGGTCAGGTTGATGTCTTCATTTAGCGTGTCAGTAAGCGCTTTAAAATCGATGCGCTTGAGAGATGAAATGAATAGCAATTCGAGGTTGGGTAAATTCGCTGTTAGGGCTAGGCCTTGTAAAAACCTTTGTTCGTCTTTACCTTGATAGGGTTTAAGACCGGCAGGATTTCTGGCTAAATGCAGTAGGTCTATACTCTTGCCTAAGCCTCTTGAACTCCAAAGTTGAAGGCCTTGCCCCCACTGGATCTGGTAGGAACCCAAGATCCATTTTTGAACGAAATTAGATTTTTGTTGAGATTCCCAAGCAATGTATGCCGACATGAAGTCAAAGCCTTTAGTTGGATGCTGATGCCAAACTGGCTCTCCAGCATCTTTGGCAATTTGAGCGCCAAATCGCCAATTCTGATAAAAAAATAAGCAGCGTTGCTGAAAACTAAATGCAGGCCCCAAGTGACTTGAGTCTTGTTGCCACAAAAGCTTATTTTGATGATGGAGAAGTGTTGGAAGCTTAGCTACCAAGTCACATTGGCCAGATAAATTTGAATGAGCAACCCTGTGTTGTCTTGGAGGCAATATTATGAAATGTTCACTATTCAAAATGATTGTAGGGAGGTCGGATTGGAGCAAACCTTGTAATTGATAGCTATTTTGAATACTCCCACCATTTTCAAAAAAAATGAATAATTGCTGGGAATCCTCAGCAGTAATGAGCTGTTGGGCAAGCATATTTTCAAGTTCAGATCTAATAATTGGAATGGCATTTTCTAAATTTTGGGCTGATTCATACGGAATTTGCGCACGCATTTGCACACAGGAAAATATCAAGGAAAATAGCGTGAGTAATAGCATTAGCGAAAATTTAATCCTAGTTGTAGCGCAAGACCTTGGCCTTTGTTCCAGGATTGACCTACTGTTAATCGACGGTTATTGTCAGAGGTAAAGGTCAATGTATAACTATAAAATTGCGGGTAAACACCACAGGAAAAGCGCAGGGAAACGCTAGATAATTGTTGGCAGATAGAAATGTAGGCAGTGGGTAAATATGGAGGATGCCAAAGTAATCCTTGCGCAAATGAAACTTGCTGATCTAACTTCCATACATGCTCCATTGCCATTTGAGCCAGTTCTACCTGTCCAATTTGATAAATTACAAAGGATAAGAAATGATGAGGAGCAGCTTGATATTGCATACCGAAGCGACCACTTGCCATAGAAATCGATCCGTAATACTTTGGCTGGGCGTAAAATGCAAGTTGTAAGCCAATACCGATTTGAAGATGAGGATAAAGCGAGAGCGCAAGCGCGTGTACGGTCTGAATTTGACTTGTCGATATGTGATAAATACCTCCCAATTCGTGATAGATGTGAATAGTTTTGAATTTGTAGTAAGCATTGAACCCACCAGAAAACAACCCTGGAACCTGTATTGGTGTATTGGAATAAAACCGAAGGCCATTTGTAGCCCGTGAATGACTTGCCGCAGGATTGAATTGCTGTTGATTTTCAGAAATTGCATTTAATAGTCCTGGGGTTGTGTACGCAATTTGATAAAGACCATCTATCTGACCACATAAGGAAAAGGGAAACTGCAACAAAAGTATAAACAGAATTAAGCTGTGCATCATGAATCAAATTTAGCAGTGACGTGCAAGAAGCTTTTCAGTAAATTCAGCACTTCAAGAAGAGATTCAGTATATTTGAGGACAGTTATTTTTATGTCAAAAGTTTCGATTCCATTTTCAGCCGTTTCTCAGCCAGTTTGGCAAGATCAATTGCAAAAAGAGCTCAAGGAAAAAACAGAGCTGTTACAATATCAATCAGAAGTGGAAGGTATTCAACTTTCACTAGCCAACTTAGAGCAACCTCGACTTGCTCAGCAAGAAACGGAATCAATAAATTGGCAACGCATGGTAGCTGTCCATGCCTCTACAGCCAAACAGAGCAACGCCCTGTTACTCGAGGCGCTCATGCAAGGAGCAGATGCCATATTCATAGACCAAACGAGCACTGATACGGATTACCAAACACTACTCCAAGCAATTGAAATTGAATATATAAGTTGCCTCATCTGCTTTGATAATCCCGCAGCTATTGATCATTTCATAGACACTATCGGAATGGAGAAAGCTTCAAAATGTATTATTTTGAAACGCTTTGGACCAAATCAGAATTTCATTAGCACCTTTGGAATACAACAAATAGGAGCAAATAGCACAACTGAACTAGCTAAAGGCCTACTTGATTTGCAGCAATTACTCGAAACCAACCCCCAATCAATGACAATCTACATTGAATCAGGAATTGGTGGTGAATACCTCCTAGAAATTTCAAAATTTAGGGCCCTCAAACATTTGGTTCGGCAATTAGCACTCATTCACAAGGTTGAAATTGATCTAAAGATTATTGCAAAAACAGGTTTTTGTAACAAAAGTCTAAGAGATCCTTACACCAATTTACTTCGACTTTCAACCGAAAGTCTAAGCGCAATTATGGGCGGCGTGCATTTGTTATGCGTCCAAGCTTACGATATGCTCTCTACAGAAGGACCGAGTTCTTTTGCTCAAAGAATGGCACTCAATGTTGCAAATTTAATCAGTGAAGAAGCGCATTTGGGAACAACCCAAGACTTGCTCAATAATGCATACGCTATTGAACAGCTCACCTTTAAAATTGCTGAAAAAACTTGGCAACTTTTATGTTCACTTGATACTGCACAATCTGGTGCCCAAGAAATCCTGTTGGAGCAAATTTCGGAAACCAGGAAAGTGCGTACGCATTTGTTTAACTCAAGCAATCATATACTAATTGGTATCAATGCCTTTGCAAATGAATTTGAAAGTCCTACAGCGCAATGGGGTGAACTGCCTCAAGTATTTGGCCTCCCCTATTTAATTTTTGAAAAAATTGCAAACTAATGCCAAGAATTGCACTCGAAACATACCGTCAACTAGATTGGTCTCAATTGACCAAGGAACCTCAGCCAGCAACTTTTCGTTCGGGAATAGCTCCTTTCTTAGGAGGGCCCTATGCTTCCATGTATTTATCCAAACCATGGACAATTCGACAATACGCTGGTTTTTCTACAGCGGAAGCATCTAATGCTTTCTACAGACGAAATCTTGCTGCGGGTCAGAAAGGACTGAGTGTAGCTTTCGATTTAGCCACTCACCGAGGTTATGATTCAGATCACGAACGCGTCATTGGAGATGTCGGGAAAGCAGGTGTAGCAATAGACTCCATCGAAGATATGAAGTTGCTTTTCGATCAAATTCCTCTTGGTGAAATGTCGGTCTCAATGACCATGAATGGTGCCGTGTTGCCAATTATGGCATTTTATATTGCAAGCGCACATGAACAGGGTGTTTCATCTGACCAACTAAGTGGAACAATCCAAAATGATATTCTTAAAGAATTCATGGTGCGCAATACCTACATTTATCCTCCTACACCCTCTATGCGCATCATTGCAGATATATTTGCATACACTTCGGCTCAGATGCCTAAATTCAATTCAATCTCCATCTCTGGCTATCACATGCACGAAGCGGGCGCCACCGCCGCAATTGAACTGGCTTATACACTCGCCGATGGCTTAGAATATATCAGAACGGGATTAAATGCAGGCTTAGCCATTGACGATTTTGCTCCGCGGCTAAGTTTCTTTTGGGCAATTGGTATGGATCACCTGACTGAGGTTGCAAAATTAAGAGCAGGCAGAGTGTTGTGGGCCAAATTAGTGCAACAATTTGAACCTAAAAAAAGCAAATCACTTGCTTTACGGACCCATTGCCAAACCTCCGGATGGTCGTTGACTGAACAAGATCCATTTAACAACGTGGCTAGAACATGTCTTGAGGCCTTATCTGCAGTAATGGGAGGAACGCAATCATTGCATACAAATGCATTAGATGAGGCAATTGCGCTCCCAACAGATTTCTCTGCGCGGATTGCACGAAATACCCAAATCTATCTACAAAAAGAAGTAGGTATCACCCAATTCATTGATCCTTATGCCGGTAGCCAAGCAGTTGAATCGAGAACAAACGAACTTATTGAAGAAGCTTGGGAGCTGCTAACCGAAATTGAAAATTTAGGAGGTATGGCTAAAGCAATTGAAACAGGCCTACCTAAAATGCGCATTGAGGAAGCAGCAGCGATAAAACAAGCGCGCATTGATGCAGGACACGAAATAATTGTCGGAGTCAATCGTTATCTAACAGAGGAAAAAAGTCAGATAGAAATTCGAGAAGTCGATAATACTGAGGTAAGGAAATCTCAGCTACAGCGACTGCAACAAGTTAAATCTGGTCGTGATCAGATAGCTGTTAACAAGCTGCTCCAAGAACTGAGAACCGCAGCAGAAGGCTCTCAAAATTTACTAGAAATAGCTGTGCGGTGTGCAAAAGCACGCTGTACACTTGGTGAGATTTCAAAAGCATTGGAAGATGTATTTGGTCGCTACCAAGCAAAAATCAGAAGTATTAGTGGCGTTTATGCCAAAGAAATTATGAATGATCCAGATTTCAATCAAGCAAAAACCTTGCTCAATGAATTCATAGAGCTAGAAGGACGCAGGCCTCGAATCATGATCGCCAAGATGGGGCAAGATGGTCACGACCGAGG
>JAURNL010000064.1 GCA_030830205.1 Crocinitomicaceae bacterium
GCTGTTTGTTTTAATTCAAGCCCAAAGAATTCAAATGCTTCTTGCAAAAGAGCTTCGTATGCAGAGGTGCCACAAACATAATCTCTAAAAAAATCAGAAAAAGATTCGCCGGAAAGGTTTTCAACCGAGGTTTGATAGTCTAAAAGTGTATAGCCAGCACCCTTATTTGTACAGTTGATATACAATTGTTTCATAACCTGTTCTATACCAAATTTGTGGCTTGTGGCTTTACGCAGACGGTAATCAATATAAAATGCCAATAAACAACCTTCCGTATAAATAGAAACTTTTCTGCCCGGTGCCCCAGGTACATAACCATCCAACCAGGTGTCAAATGATGCACTAGCAACGCTCATAGAGAATCTTCCTGGATTATCAAGGTGTTTTTGTACCTGTTTACTGAGTTCTTTAAGGTATTGGTCAAGGGTGAAAACACCACTTTTTAACAAATAGAGATCACCCATGTAGGTTGTTATACCTTCATAAATAAAGCCTGTCAGTGCATAATTTTCACGCTTGAAATCATAGGGTGACATTTCTACCGGTCTTAGCGCTTTGATATTCCAGACGTGATAAAGTTCATGAGCGGATACGCCAAGCAACTCCGTGTATAGTGTGCTAAATAGGTCGCAAGATGGTCCAAGTGCAATGACTGTAGATTCGAGGTGCTCCACACCATGGTAAGCGGCATGAGGCAAAGATTGTATTAAAAATGTATATGTTCGACTTGGGAACTCGCCAAAATCTTGTATTTGACGCTCGGTAAATTTAGAAAAATCATGAATTACACGTTCCCACGGTATCAGCACCTGTCCATTGAAACAGATATGGAAAGTGGTTCCTGCTACTTCGTAACTTTGTCTTTCAATACGCGCACTACAGATAAAGGGACTGTCTGCTAAGGTATCAAAATTCGGAACAATGACCCTTTGATCCTCATTAAATTGAAGTGCCGAAGCAATTTGCCATTCTTTTGGAATATGCAATTTCAAGTCATAGGGTTGCTGCGGCTGATGTGCATCGTAGAAGAAACAATTAACTGGATTAATGTAGAGCTGCTCAGGGTCAAGGAAAGTTGATCCAGCATTGAGTTCAGCTGCATAATAGCTATAACTAATTGTAATTTGTGCTTGCCCTTGGCTGGCAATTCTCCAGGTGTCTTTGGTGCTTTTCTCTACAACAAGAGGAAGGTTGTCGACTCCATATGCCTTGAATCCTTTGATGTTTTTGGCAAAATTTCCAATTTCATATCTACCTGGCCTCCAACTGGGTAGCTCTAGTTGAAGTACTTGCTCATCTATAGATTGTTCGAATGTTGCGCTGAATTGAATATAGCGCTGATGGGCTTGTGAGCAACGAACTTGATAGCGCACCATTTGATCAGGCGTATAGTTCGTTTTGAATTTGGGCAATCTTGTCGTCTGAGAGGTAGTCATCATATGGCATCATTTTGTCGATGATTCCATTTGGAGTCAATTCAATGATTCTATTTGCAACCGTACTTACCAACTCATGGTCATGCGAAGTAAACAAGAGGGTGCCCTGAAATTCCTGCATTGCATTATTGAGTGCAGTGATGGACTCGAGATCTAGGTGATTGGTTGGCTCGTCCATGAGTAGAAGATTCCCCTTAGCAAGCATCATTTTAGATAGCATACAACGTACTTTCTCCCCGCCCGATAATACGGTAGCCATTTTCATAGCCTCTTCGCCTGTGAAAAGCATACGTCCAAGAAAAGTTCTTAGATAGACCTCTTCTCTTTCTTCGTCAGTTTGAGCATATTGTCTTAGCCAATCGATGAGGCTTAGTTTAGCTTCAAAATAATGATGGTTGTCGTTTGGTAAATAAGCCGTGGTGATGGTGGTGCCAAAAGTGAAGTTACCAGTGTCTGGCTTCATGTAAGCTGCCAATATTTCAAAGAAATGAGTTAGCGCCACAGAATCGCGAGAAATAAAAGCAATCTTGTCACCTTTATTAACGGTTAAATACAAATCTTTGAAGAGTATTTTACCTTCTGTGCTCTTACTCAAATTCTCAATACTTAATATTTGGTTTCCAGCATCGCGGTCTTGATGAAAAGTAATTCCTGGGTAACGTCTAGATGAGGGCTTGATTTCCTCTAGGTCTAGATTGTCGAGCATTTTACGTCGGCTGGTTGCTTGTTTGGATTTAGCAGCGTTTGCAGAGAAACGGGAAATGAATTCCATAAGTTCTTTTTTCTTCTCCTCTGCTTTTTTGTTTTTGTCCGCACGTTGACGTAAGGCTAATTGAGAAGATTGATACCAGAAGGTGTAGTTTCCAGTGAACATATTGAGCTTACTAAAGTCAATATCACAAATATGTGTACAAACGGTGTCAAGGAAGTGGCGGTCGTGGGATACTACGATAACTGTATTCCTAAAGTCGAGTAAGAAATCCTCGAGCCAAGAAATTGTTTTGAGGTCAAGGTCGTTGGTTGGCTCATCCAAAATAAGTACGTCTGGGTTGCCAAATAGAGCTTGGGCGAGTAAAACGCGCACTTTCAGGTCATTGGATAGTTCTTCCATGAGTAAATAGTGCTTTGACTCGTCGATTCCTAGGTTACTCAAGAGGCTTGCAGCATCGGTTTCAGCGTTCCAGCCTTCAAGATCGGCAAACTCGCCTTCTAGTTCGGCGGTTTTCATACCATCCTCATCACTGAAATCTTCTTTCGCGTAAAGTGCATCTTTTTCAACCATAATTTCATAGAGCCGCTTGTGTCCCATAATTACGGTTTGTAAGACTTGAATTTGATCGAATTCAAAGTGATTTTGCTTGAGTACGGCCATTCGCTTGCCAGGCTCTAAATCTACACGGCCAGTTGTTGGGTCTTGATCGCCGGTTAATATTTTGAGAAAGGTAGATTTACCAGCACCATTTGCGCCGATAACGCCGTAGCAATTGCCATTGACAAATTTAACATTGACTTCATCAAAAAGTACGCGTTTACCGAATTGTAAGGAGAGATTGGATACCGAAAGCATGCAGAATTATTTTTGCGCAAAGATAGGCAAAAGAAATCAGCTATTGGTGCAAGTGTAGATGAAGGCTGGCGGGAAGTTCAAAACGGTATAGTCAATTGAAACTTTTTTAAAATGAGAGCCATAGAGTTTCTTAAGACCCCTAGAGTATTGAAATTGTATCAATTTACCTCCGGATTTCAAGTTGCTTTTGATTTCGTTAAATATTTGGTTGCGCAGATCTACAGGAAAGTTAGAGAGCGGTAGGGAAGATAAAATAAAGTCTGCTTTAGCAAGCTGGAGCTTACGAAGGATGTTTGAAATCTCAACA
Source organism: Crocinitomicaceae bacterium (assembly GCA_030830205.1). Lineage (GTDB taxonomy): Bacteria > Bacteroidota > Bacteroidia > Flavobacteriales_D > Crocinitomicaceae > UBA952. Next base: position 3,311 of record JAURNL010000064.1, read on the forward strand.
GCTGAGGCATGAACAAGATGAACATTTGGTATTTGTAATTCATTTTTCAGGTCTTCAAAGAAAGCGTTGTTGAGTTCAATGACTACGAACTGACAATTAGGGTGCTTTTGCAATACCAATTCTTTGGTAAAAACTCCAGTGCCTGGTCCTAGTTCGATGATTACTTTTGCCCTTTTGAAATCAATAGGTTGCAACATTTTTTTACTCAAAAAACGAGAGCTAGGTATAACTGAACCTACCATTCGGTTTGCCTTAAAAAATTCCCTAAGAAATGATCTTTTTGACATAATTACTGAACAAGAGAAGCTCGGGCGCCTCTAATTACGCCCAAAATTTGACCTTTTAAGTCAACTTTGTTAAATGGACTAAATCTCCATTGTTCTGGACGCATATTAGCTTGATATGGAACACTTGGGTCAAAGAGGGTCAGTTCTGCATTTGCACCCACTTCGATGCAATTTGGTCGAAGGTCTAGAATTTTTCTTGGCCCAGCATTGAGAGCCTTAAGGAAACTGAGGTCAGCATTTTTAGCCGTGCTGACCAAAGCTGCAAATACAGTTTCTAATTGGGGAGCCCCAAAACTTGCTAAATCAAATTCAAGTTCTTTTTCTTCTGTGTCTCCGGGGCGGTGATCACTGACTATAGCATCAATAGTTCCATCCAATACCCCTGCCCAAAGTTCAGATCGATCATTTTCTGTGCGTAAAACTGGCAATACCTTAAATCGGGTATCAAAACCGAGCATTTCTTCTTCTGACCAACATAGATTCATTAAATGTACATCGGCCGTTAGGTTGAGGCCATCTTTTTTTGCCTGACGAATGAGGGAAACTCCAGTTGCAGTGCTAATTCCGGAAAGATGCATCTTTCCGCCGGTATAGGCCAGAAGTCTGATATTGCGTTCGATTTCAATGATTTCCGATACATGCGGATCTGCTTTGAGACCTGTACGTGTGGAGGCAACACCTTCATTTACTTGTGCTTTGGCACTTAATGAAGCATTTCGAGCCAGTAATGCAACTCTTCCACCAAAATCTTTGGTATATAGCAGTGCGCGATGCAAAAGACCCGCACTAACGCTGTGGCTATCATCTGTAAATAGACGAACACCTTGCTCATACAACTCAAACATCTCAGCTAGCTCTTCTCCTTTTATGTTCTTAGAAAGTGCACCATTTACGCCAAGCAATGTAGTACTGTGCAAGCTTTGTTGCTGAACATAACTTGCTACGGATTTATTATCTATCACAGGATCAGTAGTAGGCTGGATGTAAACCCGTGTGTAACCACCCGCACTTGCAGCTTCTAAGCCAGATTCAATTGTTTCTTTGTGTTCGTATCCTGGGTCGCAAAAGTCAGCTTTTAGATCAATAAAACCAGGTGTTACACATAATTGTGCGGAGTTGATTTGAATCGCATCTGGATCTGATATTTCGGAGGCAATTTGAGTGATTTGCCCCTCCTCAATAAGTATGGAGCAGTTTTGATTATTCCAGCTTGATTGAGGATCGTAAATAGTTGCGTTGTTGAGTTGAATTTTCATTTCCACCTTTTTAACAATAATAGTTCGGCCAGTAAGCAAAGGAGTCCAAAAATAAGCAGGTAGCGCCAAAAACTTTTAGTTTCCTCAAGTTGTATGGCGGTTAGGCTTTGTCCTTCATTGACTTGGTTAAAATTACAATTTTTTATACCGTTGGATTCTAAAATAGCTAATAAACCGTCTTTATCCAAATGACTGAGTTTTGACTCAGAACGGTTGTAATTGAGTGCAAGTTGAGCTAGTGCCTCGGTTCCCATAAGTTCATATATACCATCGTTGAGTTTTTCTAGAGCAGCCATTCCTCCAATTTGAATTCGCAATTGATTAGGATTGGCTATATATTGCGCAATAAATTCGGTTTGCTTAGAAACTAAACGAAGCGGAGCTTCGTTGTTGTGTTGAGCTCTCACCAAAATTTGTGCATCTTTTCCCAAGATGGAATAGGAAGGAAAGCGTTCGCTTGCAAATTCTCCACAACGCAATAAGATGGTCGGGAACAAAGATTGATTGATGAGACTTCCGAACGAAGATTGAAGGGCAGTAGTAAATAGAAAACTATGGTAGTTGGATCTCATAAAAAGTGGGTTCCCTGCACGCGTAATGAGTAGGGGGCTAGCACCACTTTGGTTTTGATTTTTTAGGCTATAGGCTTTTTTTACCAGCGAAACATTGAGTTTTTCTTGTTTTCGTTCAAAGACGCCCCTGAAGAACGGATCTTCATCTTTGATTGTTCGTACCTGAAGAGACGCGCTTGTTGGTGCTCCAAATTCGGGTAAGCCAAGCGCTTTAAGTAGAGGTTGGTAATCGCTGGTTTGGATGTTCTCGCCGGGGATTATTAATAATTTCTGGCCATTTTTGTGGGCATTGATCAATTCTTCAGTAAGGCCACTTGAAAGTTCATTTAAACCATTGAGTACAATTAGATCTGCAGCTGAGATCGTTTGTGACGCAACCTCTCCTGGTGTTGTGGTTTGCACATTATAGCAGGGTTCTACGGCATAGGCACGTGCAACGTTAGGACTTGCATTTGCTTCTTCAATAAGGTAGATATTTACTTTTTCTGGCACCTCGTAGGAGAAGTACCAATTGTCATCAAAGTGGAGTTGACGATCATTAATTTGAATATGCCCCTGAACATATCCTTTATTGGTTTCGGTATAGGGAAAGCTCGCAATTTGACTATTATTGGCACTGGTTTGCATGAACATGGTGCGATTTAGCTCACCAATTTTTACTTGTAATTCAAGTCGTTTATTCGATTGCTCTCCAAAATTTTGAACCCGAACCATTAATGTTTGTTCTGTACCAAGTTGATGAGTTGGTTTAGCAAACCAAACACTGTCTATGTATGCATTTTGATTGCGTTGTGCTTTGAGTTGAAAAGCATAAAATGATTGATTTGTCGCTGGTTTTTGTGTTTTAAGATCTGCTTGATTTTGCTGAAAATCGGAAATTAAAACTTGTTGCACTTGACCAAAATGCTCATTTTGATCTTGGTATTTGTCAAGTTGGCGTTGTTGCCAACTGAGCACATCGTCTAAGGATCTGCTCAATGCGCATACATCTAATTGATCAAGGTATGTGAGTGCTTCAGCTTTTGTTAAAAAGCGTTGCTCCATAAAATCAAGTTGATTGCTACAGACTAATACCCGGGTATCGGGTTTGATTTTTTCAAGGATGCGTTTTGTTAATTCTCGACCTTCTGAGAAAAGAGTTCCTTCTGTCCCGATTGCATTCATTGAAAATGAATTGTCCAAATAGACGAGAAGTGCTGGTTTTCCACTCTTAGCATTTTTAGTGGTTGGCAGTTGTGGCTGCGCAAAGGCAATAATGATAGCAGCAGTCGCTAAGATTCTAGTGAGTAGAACCAAGAGATGCTTTATTTTTCTGGTGCTTTGTTGTTCTTTTTCGAGAAATCGAATAAATTTTAATGACGAGAAATAAAGAGTCTTGCGTCTTCGAAAATGAAAAAGGTGAATGATAACGGGAATAAGTAACAAGAAGAGGAACCATAAGCGTTCAGGGTGTACAAATTCCATAAATCAAAGGTAATAAAAATGTGGAATTGACTTCAAAAAAAAACTGCCCGACATGCGGGCAGTTTTAGATTTTTAAAGCGCTTCTTATTCTTTTGTGGAATCGAGTCGTTTTTTGTACTCCTGAGCCTTTTCAATGTTCCCTAGTTTCATATTGGTTTTGTACAAAATATCTAATATGGCTCTGTCTTCAGGATTTTGAGTGGCATATTGTTCGAGAGGAGCCAGGGCTTGTTTAAACAAGTTCATTGCTTCCGCTTCTAATTGTGCTGCTTTCGGATCTTTATAATCAAGTTCAATGGTTGCATTTCGCTTTTCGACTGCTAAATTGTAAAGGTGAGCTCCTAATTGATACAGCGCTTCATTGTATGTTGGATCAATCTCAAGTGCTTTTTGAAGTGCACCTGTTGCTTTTTCATTTTCCTTTTTATCCATGTAGTTTGTGCCAAGTACATAATAAAGCTGCTTGTTATTTGGGTCAAGTTCAAGTGCTTTGTTGATGAATTTTTCAGTTGCAGCTACATCTCCTTTTTGTAGGTTGATGTTCA
>JAURNL010000065.1 GCA_030830205.1 Crocinitomicaceae bacterium
ACACTTTGACTTTGTCTAGGTATTCTTGCTGAGTAAAGAACTCGTTGTCGGTGGTTTTCAACAAACTGAAATCTTTGGCTTTATCGGCAAATTTTTCTTCAGACAACATACCGTACTGAACAAATACTTGTAGGTCTGGCCACTTGGCTTCAAAATCGGCGCGGTCTTTTTTGAACATCTCGGCCAATTTATCAGCAACTTTTTTAGTGATATGGGCAGATATTTTCTTGACATTGCCATCGCTTTGCAAATACGAACGCGATACGTTGAGTGGAATATCTGGGGAGTCAATGACACCGTGGAGGAGCGTCAAGAATTCCGGAACAATTTCGGCTACGCTGTCGGTAATGAAGACCTGATTGCTGTAGAGGTTGATTTTGTTGCGCTGTACCTCGACGTTTTCCTTGATTTTAGGAAAGTACAAGATCCCCGTTAGGTTGAATGGGTAATCTACATTCAAATGGATGTGAAAGAGCGGCGCCTCGAATGTCATCGGGTAGAGCTCGCGATAGAATTGATCGTAGTCTTCTTGTTTGAGGTCTACAGGTGCTTTGGTCCAGGCTGGGCTTGGGTTATTGACTTGGTTCGGAACGTCGATAGACACGCGCTTGATTTCTCCCTTTTCGTCTTTTTCGCCTTCAGGTGAATCGATGTATTCAGCTTTAGTGCCAAAGAATACCGGGATCGGTAAAAATTTGCAGTATTTGTCTAGGATGCCTTGAATGCGTTGTTTTTCTAAAAACTCGGCAGACTCTTCTGTGATGTACAAAACGATATCGGTACCGCGACTTTCTTTTTCGATGTCGATGAGGGTGTATTCCGGTGAGCCGTTACTCTCCCATTGAACGGCTTGAGCGCCTTCATAGCGTGCAAGCGTGCGGATTTGTACCTTTTCAGCTACCATGAAAGCCGAGTAAAAACCAAGGCCAAAATGACCAATGATTTGCTCTGCGCCTTCTTTCCCTTTGTATTTTTCTACGAATTCTTCGGCGCCAGAAAAGGCAATTTGATTGATGTATTTATCGATTTCTTCTGAAGTCATGCCAATACCGTTGTCACGGATAGTGAGTGTTTTGGCTTCTTTATCGAGTAGTACTTCTACTTTTAAGTCCCCAAGTTCTCCTTTGAATTCGCCATTTTTGGCAAGTACATGGAGTTTTTGGGAGGCATCCACTGCATTGGAAACCAATTCTCTCAAGAAAATTTCGTGATCGGAATAAAGGAATTTTTTAATTATCGGAAAGATGTTTTCCGTTTGAACATGAATTTGACCTGTTTTCATTGTGTTTCTATTTTTATGAAATTACTTCTCAATAAAAATGCCACAGCGTAAATGCTGACATTTTGACAAGCAAATGCTTTTTTTTTGTCAATTTTGCAGCATGAAATATGCAATCATTACCGGTGCAAGCTCCGGATTTGGCGCAGCAATTGCCCAAGAGCTGCAAGGATTGGGTTATGGTTTGGTGCTCCTAGCAAGAAGAATAGATCGTCTTGAGACATTACAAAAAAAACTGAATCAGACTCCAGTTTACATTGCTAAACTAGATGTATGTCAGGAAGACCAAGTACGAGAGGTTGTTTCTAATTTACCTAGTGACATCGCCAAAAACTGTTTTGTATTAATCAACAACGCGGGATTAGCTGTGGGTAGAGGACCGCTCGACACCGGGCTTTCCGACGATTGGAATCGCATGCTCGACACTAACGTTAAAGGACTTCTATACATGAGCCATGCAGTTATCCCTCTTCTTAAAAAACATCCATTTAGTCACATCATTAATATTTCATCCATTGCAGGAAAGGAGGTTTACGCGGGCGGTAATGTTTATTGCGCAAGCAAACATGCTGTTGACGCACTATCCAAAGCCCTACGCATCGATTTATTAGCACGGCAAATCAAAGTAAGCAATATTGCGCCTGGGGCAGCCGAAACTGAATTTTCTCTAGTGCGTTTTAAAGGAGATGAGCAAACAGCTGCAAGCGTCTACGACGGCTATGAAGCACTCCAGGCTAGCGACATAGCCCAAACAGTTGCGTTTATCGTTACGCGCCCCAATCACGTGAGCATTGCAGACATCACAATCATGCCTACTGCTCAGGCTAATGGCAGTCTTTTTCATAAACAATAAATTTCAAGCACTTAAAATATGAATTCCTTTCAACAATATTCATTTGCCAACAAACGTGCAATAGTAAGAGTAGACTTTAATGTACCGATGGACAAAAATTCAGGACAAGTCACTGATGATAAACGCATTCGGGCTGCACTGCCAACCATTAAACACATTCTTCAAAAAGGTGGTAGTGTTGTTATTTTATCTCATTTTGGCCGACCTAAAAATGGACCAGAGGCAATTTATTCTCTTGGACAAATCACTTCTAAGGTGAGCGAAATCGTTGGATCTAAAGTACATTTTGCATCCGATTGTATCAGCGATGAAGCTTTTAATTTAAGTAGAGACCTCAAGCCTGGCGAGCTTCTTTTACTTGAAAATGTACGTTTTTACGCAGAAGAAACTGCTGGCGATCTTGATTTTGCACAGAAATTAGCAAAACACGGCGATTGCTTTGTGAATGATGCTTTTGGAGCAGCTCACCGCGCACATGCAAGCACTACTCAATTAGCTAGTTGTTTTCCTAAAGATAAAATGGCAGGTCTACTTATGAGTGCAGAATTGGAAAATGCTCGAAAAGTAGTTCATGATGCCAAAAGACCGTTTACAGCAATTGTGGGGGGTGCGAAAGTTTCTGATAAAATTCTTATTGTAGAAAACCTGCTCAATCTAGCAGATCATATCATTATAGGTGGTGGTATGGCTTATACTTTTTTCAAAGCTATGGGTGGTCAGATTGGCAACTCACTATGTGAAATTGAACGTTTAGAAACATGTATAGATATTCTAAACAAAGCAAAAGCAAAAGGAGTTGCTATTCATCTACCTATTGATGCCATAGCAGCAGATCGCTTCTCTCCAGATGCCGATGTGCAAATAAGCAACTCAAATGCAATTGATGAAGGACGAATGGGCTTAGATATTGGACCTGAAGCTGTAAAAGATTTTACAGAAGTGCTTTTAGCGAGTGAGACGATCTTATGGAATGGACCTATGGGTGTTTTTGAAATGCCAATTTTTGAAAATGGCACCAAAAACATTGCACTAGCTGTAGCAGAGGCAACAAGAAATGGTGCATTTAGTCTTATCGGCGGTGGAGATAGTGCAGCTGCAGTGCAAAAGTTTAACTTAAGTACAGAAGTAAGTTATGTGAGTACTGGAGGTGGTGCACTCCTTGAATACTTTGAAGGAAAAGTCTTACCAGGCGTTGCTGCTTTAGAAGCTTAAAACCGTTTTACTACATCAACAAGGCGATTAGAATACCCGGCCTCGTTATCGTACCAACCAGCTACCTTTATCAAACCATTGAAAACAGTAGTGAGGCCGGCATCGAAGACGACGCTATGCGGATTTCCCAATACATCTACTGAGACAATCGGATCTTCTGTGTATTGCATGATTCCTTTCAAAGGTCCCATAGCAGCGGTTTTCATGGCGTTATTAATTTGCTCAGCCGTAATTTCTGATTTTGTAACGAGCGTCATTTCAGTGACTGATCCATCGGTAACGGGTACGCGGAAGCTTCCGCCAGTGATTTTACCTTTCAAATCAGGAAAAATACGAGTGATCGCTTTGGCAGCACCTGTGGATGTTGGAATAATGCTGTTTGCTGCAGCACGGGCACGTCTCAAGTCTTTGTGAGGTGCGTCGTGTAGACGTTGATCAGAGGTGTAACTGTGAACCGTAGATATGTAAGCAACATCGATATCGAGAATTTCTTTGAGTACTTTCACCATTGGTGCAGAATTGTTAGTAGTGCAAGAAGCATTTGAGATAACAGTGTCTGTCCAATCAATTTGTTGATCATTTACTCCCAAAACAACTGATGGGATATCTTCATCATTAGCAGGCGCGCTTATTACAACATGTTTAGCACCACCAACCAAGTGTTTTGATGCGGCTTCACGAGTCAAAAATAATCCTGTTGACTCAATTACTACCTCAACACCATAGGCCGCCCAATTAATGAGCTCAGGATTTCGTTCACTGATGAAAACCATTTTTTTACCATTCTCAAATAGCAAGGTGTTGTCTACAATTTCAAAAGATAAACCGAAAGGTCCGTGAATACTGTCGTATTTGAGTAAATGCGCAAGCGTTTTCACATCTGCTAGATCATTGACTAGCGCGACATCAATTTGAGGGTCTTGAAGGGCAATTCTTGTAAAACAGCGCCCAATTCTTCCAAATCCATTTACTCCTACAGTTTTCATTTTTGACTTATTGTTGTTGTTACAAAAATAACAATAATAAAGAAAAAGTGTTCAAATGACACTTTGAACACTTATTAAATTGATTTTCAGAAGTTTAACAGGTTGTCTATATTAGATTACCATTTCAATTTTGTCTTGACCTGCTGTGTTACAGCATCTTTATGCAAATAAATATTGATCGTCTTATATTTGAAATAGCTCTCCGAAACAAACAAATAACCCTTAGGCATATTGCTTGTTCCCCATGAATTTTTGACCATCAAGTAACGCGTACCATTTTGGTCTGTGTAAAGTCCAACAATATGCATACCGTGATCATCAGTAGTCGTTTTGTTATCATAGGCTTTTTGGCGCAATTCAGGTGTGATGGCTAATTCCTTCATAGGTTCCAAAAACGCATTAGATTTTCGCTCAGCACCTGCGTCATTGAATCGTTTGTCGTCTTTACCAATTACTTCGATCATGCCCGGATCTGCAGGCACGATAGCTATTCCATTTTTAAAACTGAAACCCTTTTCAGATACATCAGCGCCCCAAGCAACGGTATATCCGTTTTTAAGTGCAGCGACAGTAACATCAAAAAGATCATCCATGCTTACGTTATAACTCTTCCCCCACGCCCAATTATCTGGAATCTCGAGCATACATTCACTGTACATTGGGTGGTTCGTAAATGAAGTCAACGAGACGTAATTTTTCATGTCTAAGCCTAGCGAAGATGCAAAACTCTTTGGTGTATAACGAGTTCCGTTCCATTCAAAAGTTTCGATGTCTTTTCCAATACCACGATTAAGTATATCATTGAATTTTCGTTTCCACTCGTCAGTAATTCCTTCCGGAGCGGATAAACGAGAAATGACATCATTCATAAGCGTATTAAGTTGATTGAACATTTCGCCATGATTATATGATTTAGCTTCGTTCAATCCGGTATACACTTCATAAGGTACAATTCCATATTTCTCTATGACTAAAGGAACGTCATGGAAAGCACCCCCTTCGCCAAAATTCACCTTTCCGTCCATTCTTATGTATTTTTCCGCTTTCATTTCATAAGCCTTGCGTACTACATACATTTCTGATAACACTACTTGTTTTTTGGTGAGGCGCTGGATTTCTGACTCAAAAAAACTTGTTGCCGAAAATGACCAACATGTTCCTGTCTGACCCTGACTTTGGACCGGAGTAGCATCTAGTTGCACCATTTTTTTGAACTGATATTTACTTCCTTCTACATTGGTAGTTTGTGCAAATAATAAAGTGGTACTAATCCCTATGGATAGTAAAAAACTGAAGATTTTTTTCATAAATAAAATTTAATTGTTGAGTACCCAGCCTTGCAAACCGCGTTCTGCAGCTTGTTGCTTGATGTTTTGGAGTTCTGAAATATTTTGTGCTGCACCTGCACTTACTTTGGTTAGCGCACCATTTTCGATAAGTCTGGCTGCAAATCCATCTCGGATTAATTTGAGCTGCAAATTTTTTGCATTTTGAAAATTTGAAAAACAACCTACAATGAAATCAAATGCCGCATTTGAAGTTTGTACTGGAGTAGTAGCATTTGGAATAATTTTCTGGGCCGGGACATTGACAATAAAATCATAACCAGGCTGCCACTCATACGTTTCATAGCGAGCATATAACTCTTGTTCAAAATGGAGTTTTGGTGCTTCTTGAAGATTTGTTTGACTGCTCTTTAAATGAGCTTTTGTATAAGCTGCAGGAGTTTTGCGATGAAGTGGATTAAAGTCAGAACTAGAGAACAAACCTGACTCTAAAGCATTAGTTTGGGTAGGAATCCAAAACGAATAGAAAGCAAAAGGCAATATACAAGCTGCTGCCGCAATGCGTCCCCAGTTTGTTTTTTGAGGAGCAATTTTTGGCTGTAATTCGAGAATTGGCACCTCTTTTGTCTGTTCTTGTGTTTGCTCTTGTTGCTGCGCGACAAAATTGAGTTTGGCTAACCCGTATGAAGACATCAATAAATTAAAAAAGCGGTCTTGTTCAAAGTTAATCTGACCATCCGACTCTTTGGTAAAAGTTCCAAGTTTGGGTAACCGAATGACTTCACCTATACTCAGCTGGCGTTGTAAAAAGTCGGTATGAGCTTGTAGTTTATTTTTGGCTTCTTCATAAAAGAGGCCATGTACTCTTGCAAATTCAGCTAAAAATAGGCCATCGTCGGCAAGTAAGAATCGATTAAAAAGTAGGGCTTTCTTGGGCGGCGAGATAAGACCTCTATCAAGATCTATTTCAGAGGAAATTTGTTTGGCAACAAAGCCACCAAACCCAGGAACAACAACACAGTTGTGTCTGAGTAATAGTTGAATGATGATTTCTTCAAAACCCTGCATCTAACAAATTTACAAAAGTCTGAGCAGATTACAAAAAAGGTAAGACTTTTTCTAAATCAGCAGGGACATCGATATTTGGTGATTCAATATGCGTATGCACTAAACGAATTGGTAAGCCATAATAAAGCCAGCGTAGTTGCTCAAGTGATTCGGCAAGTTCCAATTTGCAAGGCTCTAGTAACGCTATTTTTTTAAGAACTGCGCTTTTATATGCGTATAGACCAATATGTCTCAGGTAAGGAAAGGACATATTTTTGGCAAAATGTGTATTGGGGATTGGGCTTCTGGAGAAATAAATAGCATTCTGATATTGGTCTTCTAATACCTTTATGCGATTGACATTATTAAGGTCCTCCATGCTTACTTCAGGGTGGACTAAAGTTGCGATTTGCACCAAAGGGTCTTTGAAAGCCTCTAGAAGTTGATCGAGTTGCAAACCTGAAACCAAAGGCTCGTCTCCCTGAATATTAATAACGGTGTCGTGATCAGGAAAATGTGCGAGAACTTCGGCACACCGCTCTGTACCAGACTGATGATCTAGACTAGTAAGTAAGACCTCACCTCCAAAACTACGCACCTCATCATAGATGCGTTGATCGTCTGTAGCAACTACAAGTGTTTGAAGAAGGCTAGCTTTGCTTGCTCCCTCGTAGACTCGTTGGATCATGGATTTTCCTTTAAGGTCAATGAGGGGCTTGCCAGGGAATCTAGTTGAGCCAAAACGAGCAGGAATAACGCCTAATACTTTCATTAAAATTTAGCTTGTAATTGGATAATAAAATTTCGGGGTGCTTGAATGTCACCAGGGCGAGAAGTAACCTCAGCATTCAAGAGATTATTTACGATAAATGCAATGCGGTATTGTTGTTTGATTGTATAAGCGAAGCGTGCATCAAAAACGAGGTTGCCGCGATTGTAAAGTTCTCTGTAGGCTTTAAGGCCAGGTAGAATATATACTTCTGAACTTGTTGAAGGATCAAGATCATCTTCAAAGACACGGTCAATATTACGCATAAAGCTGTTGTATCTCAGAGAAAAACCAGCGCTTAGTTGCTTGTAATTTGTCTCGATATCTGCCTTAGCTAAATGCTTAAATCGATACTTTAGCATATTGGTGTTGGTGTCTGAAAAGTTGGCAGTATATTGTGGATTACTATTGAGAGAAATAGGATTCATATAAGTATAGCCTATTAAAGAAATCACTTCAATCTTACCAAGCTGACCTGAAGAGTTAAAGGAAAGATCTAGTCCACTAATACGCGCTTTTTCTGCATTTTGAGCCTGGAAACCTACCCAATCACTTACGTTATACAAACCACTAGTGAGGAATTGAATATCCTCAGCAGAAGGATTCAAGGGGTTGAGTGGTTTCTCTGTAATTGGATTATAATAGATGAACGAAAACTCCATCATGTTATTGTATTGATTGACAAACAATGCCGCATCGAACATTGCTTTCCAGTTGCCAATTTTGAAGCCTTGTTTGATTCCAATCTCACCTGCCCAGCCCATTTCTGGCTGTAAATATGGATTAGGAAAAATATTGAGTGCGCCCACAGATGTTTGGGTAAAACGTTCTGCTACACTAGGGTAACGGATACCCTGACCTAAGCTAGCTCGCAAATGAGTAAAAGGCTTGATGGCATAATGCAGACCTGTTCTAAAAACAGGGTAAAAGGGAAGTGTGATGGAATCCTGACCTGGCAACAAATATTGTGAATCAGGCTCATTATCATCCATTTCAAAGTACTCTAGGCGGAGTCCAGCACTAAGATCTAGTTTGTTTTTGTGATACTCTAGCTGTGTGTAGGAGGCATAATTTTGTGAATTATGATTTCCAAATAATTGAGAATTAACTACGTTTTGTATGGCTGTTAATCCTGCGCTCAGGGTGCTTCCTTCTCCAAATTTGTGCTGAAAGGTATAGTCGGCATAAGAGACGGTGGCTGCATTACTTTGACTTGAATTGTTCAAATTTTCATTTGACACCCAATATATTCGTGTTTTGAGCTGATGAACGTTGTTGTGCTGGTCGATGAATTTAGCATAAGGGTCAATAAATAAACGTTGTCCAAAATTATAACTCACTGTTGAAGCACCCGCAGTTGTATCTCCGTATCCACTTGGCGTGTATGCTAAGGAATCATTTTGCCAAATGAGGAAACTGCCAGCTTTTTGTACTTGAAAATTGTATCCAAGCCCTGCCTTTAGGCGTTTATCAAGGATTGCTTTTGCGTATAAGGTGCCTGATACGCGTGCTCTAAACTCAGACTCACCAATGCGATATCCATCGTTATGAAAACCGGTAGTAGAGATAGTATAACCAAATCGTCTTTTGAGTGCACTATGAAATACTTCTAATTGTTGGTTCATTGGAGGGACAGACCACCACTGAAGCGAAGCCCTTTTTGGTGCCCCGTATAGTCCGTATTGCATTTTTATTTTAGTAATTGGCTCGAGTGTTGGCTCTTTTTCTGATAATGCAATAACACCATTTAGCGCCCCACTACCATAAAGAACAGATGCTGCTCCTTTCATAACTTCTACTTGACTGGCTTGTTCCATTGGAATGGCATTCCACTGTGTATCGCCAGCATATCCGGACAAAAGAGGCATCCCGTTCCAAAGTAAAAGCACTCGGCTTCCGGTGCCATAGGCAAATCCAGAACCCCCTCGGATTGAAACCTGGCCATCCATTGTGTAGACACCTGGTGTTTGATCCACAGCTTGTTCAAGATCAGTAATGCCTTTGTTGTCTATAAGTTCTGGACGTAAAATTTCCATTGAAACTGGTATTTCCTCAATTGCCTGACGGCGTTTACCCGCACTTACAACTACGGTCTTCTTATCTTTAATTTGAACCTGCAAGGCCACTCTAAATAATTGATCAACACTTGCCTGCTGAATTTGTAGCGTATCAGAAACATAGAACGGTGCCCGAACTATTACTTGGCTTGGATAACTAGAAAGATTGATGTGAATGATTCCATTCTGACTTTTATAAAGTTGATTTTGGAAGATTGCGGTGGCCTCTTGAATTCGCGTGTTATTTTGGACATCAATAACTTCAATATGAATCGGTTGCGCTAAGAGATTAAGTCGACAAAACAAAAAAAGTATAAAAAACAAACGCATCTGTTTCGTTTTAGTTGGTTATTGCGAATTTAAAGTAATTAAGGGATATGATAGTCCGTATTCTTACAGAACAGTTTGGATTTACTGAACAAAACTTCATTTGGCTCGAAAAATGACCGGTCTACAAACTAAAAAGTTTGAAATATTATATTTCACTCAAAAACAGCTCAATGCATCGTAAATATTACTGAATACATTCGTGTTTGTTCGGGCTAAATTTACCCCAAGTCAAACAAAAATGAACAACACGAACCAACTCTACCAAATTGCATTCTCCCAACTTTATGGTATCGGCCCAATCCGGGCACGACGCATTCTTAAAATGCTCAATCATCCCCGAGATTTCTTTGAGCTCAGTTTGGGTGCCTTGCAACAAATTACCAGTATTCCTATTGCCCAATTAGAAAAAACAGATCGGGCTAATGCACTATGGCGAGCGCAAGGTCAAATCTCTTACCTTTCAAATACAAACCTCAGCTATCATTTCATTACAGACCCTACCTACCCTGAACGGCTCAAAAATTGCCCTGACGCACCACTCGGTTTATTTTATCGCGGCACTCCAATTCACTGGGGAAAACAAAGATTCATTGCAGTAGTCGGAACTCGTCAACAAACTTCTTATGGTCGAAAACTAGTTGCAGATTTTATCTCCGCATTACCAAAAGATATTGTTATAATCAGTGGTTTGGCACTTGGTATAGACGCAAGTGTTCATCAACAATGTATAGATCAACAAATAAAAACAATTGGAGTATTGGGTCATGGAATTGATCGTATATATCCAACAGGAAATCGGAAACTTGCCATGCAAATGCTCGAAAGTGGGGGGCTCCTATCTGAATTTCTAATCGGCACGAAACCAGACCGAATGCACTTTCCTATGCGCAATCGCATAATAGCAGGCCTATCCGATGCAATTGTCGTTATTGAAAGTAAAAAGAATGGAGGGTCCTTAATTACAGCCGAGTTGGGCAACGATTACAATCGGGAAGTTTTTGCCTTTCCCGGGCCAATACAACATGAACAATCTGAAGGTTGCAATGCGCTCATTCAAAATCATAAAGCACACCTACTTACATCTACCCAAGATTTATTGAACATGATGAACTGGGCCAACACAAAGCAAGAAGACCAAATAAATCAAGAGCATAACCTTACTATCCTTCAAAAGGAAATTCTAGATCTATTCAAAAATAAAAACAACTGGAGCATAGACGAACTTGTTCTCAGCACCCAAAAAGCAGTTTCAAAAGTAAGTAGTACCCTATTTGAACTTGAAATCAGGGGCTCTTTACAAAATATTGGTGCAAATCGCTACCGATTGCCGTTATAGTTTGCAAATCCTGCGTAAATTTGCAGAAGTTCATTTATATAAACTTATTAAGAAAGGTGGAGGGACAGGCCCTATGAAACCTTGGCAACCTCACATCAATTGTAAAGGTGCCAAATCCGATCCCTCATTGGGAAAAGATAAGTTGAAACGCGCTGTTTCTACCTTTCGCCAAGCAAATTATGATCAACAGCGCATTATACCAAGCTATCCAAGAACGTATTCTAGTACTCGATGGAGCAATGGGTACCATGATCCAACGCCATCAACTTGAAGAATTTGACTTCCGTGAAGGTGCATTTGAGAACCACCCTGGCTCTTTAAAAGGGAATAATGATTTGCTTTCGATTACAAGGCCAGCAATCATCAAAGAAATCCATAGAGCATATTTAGAAGCGGGGGCCGATATCATTGAGACCAATACGTTTTCAGGAACAACTATTGCGCAAGCTGACTACCAACTAGAAGAGGCTGTCTATCAAATTAACTTTCAAGGTGCCAAAATTGCTAAAGAAGTATGCGCTGAATTTACCGATCGGCCGCGTTTTGTAGCTGGTTCTATAGGTCCAACCAACCGCACTGCATCCATATCTCCTGATGTGAATGATCCTGGTTATAGAGCAGTAAGTTTTGATGATTTAGCATTGGCCTACAGCGAACAAATTGAAGCGCTAATGGATGGTGGCGTTGATATTCTTCTCATTGAAACCGTATTTGATACTTTAAATGCTAAAGCGGCACTTTATGCTTGTGACCAAGTATTTGAAAAAAGAGGCATACAACTCCCAATAATGGTTTCAGGCACCATTACTGACCAATCAGGGAGAACTTTAACAGGTCAGACGACAGAAGCATTTCTTATTTCGCTTTCACACATGCCATTATTAAGTATTGGTTTGAATTGTGCGCTCGGCGCTTCAATGATGCGACCCTATTTGCAGGTGTTAAACGAAAAATCAACTTTTGCTGTAAGTGCACACCCCAATGCAGGCCTACCGAATGAATTTGGCCTATATGATGAAAGTCCGGCGGCTATGGCTGCGCAGATTGAACAATTCTTACAGGAGGGACTGGTCAATGTAATAGGCGGTTGTTGTGGTACAACACCCGAACATATTGCAGCCATCGCAGCAGTTGCTGCTCAATACTCACCAAGAAAATGGAAAGCGTAACATGTTAAAATTAGCAGGCCTTGAAGCTTTAGTGCTTACTGAACAAAGTAATTTTGTAAATATTGGTGAGCGCACAAACGTAACTGGTTCTCGTGCATTCTTACGCATGATCAAGGAAGGGGACTTTGAAGCTGCCTTAGCAGTGGCAAGGGAACAAGTAGAGGGTGGTGCACAAGTGATCGACATCAATATGGACGAAGGGATGATCGACGGAAAAGCTGCAATGATAAGATTCTTGAATCTACTTGCAGCTGAACCCGATATTGCCCGCATTCCTATTATGATTGACTCTTCCAAATGGGATATCATTTTGGCAGGCTTAAAGTGCTTGCAAGGCAAAGGCATCGTCAATTCCATTTCACTAAAGGAAGGAGAAGAAACTTTCATCAATCAAGCAAAGGAAATCAGACGCTTTGGCGCAGCAGTCATCGTGATGGCT
The DNA here is from genome assembly GCA_030830205.1 of Crocinitomicaceae bacterium. GTDB lineage: Bacteria > Bacteroidota > Bacteroidia > Flavobacteriales_D > Crocinitomicaceae > UBA952. The sequence continues at coordinate 12,764 of JAURNL010000065.1, forward strand.
TTTGATGAAAAAGGACAGGCTGATTCATATGAGCGCCGTGTAGAAATCTGTAGCCGATCGTATAAGATACTTGTAGAAAAAGTCGGATTTCCTCAGGACGACATCATTTTCGATCCAAATATCTTTCCTGTTGCAACGGGAATGGAAGAACATGCTAATAATGCCGTTGATTTTTTTCGTGCCACCAAATGGATTCGAACCAACTTACCTGGCGCCCATGTAAGCGGAGGAGTCTCTAATGTATCCTTCTCTTTTCGAGGCAATAACAAAGTACGTGAGGCCATGCATGCGGCATTTTTATATCATGCTACTGCACACGGCATGGACATGGGAATTGTCAATCCGAGCATGCTAGAAGTCTATTCTGAAATTGAACCAGAATTACTATTGCGTGTTGAAGACGTCTTACTCAATCGACGTAACGATGCAACGGAGCGACTTCTGGAATTTGCAGAAACGGTTAAAGGTGATGTCAAACAACAAACCGCGGACCTCTCTTGGCGTGAGCAAAGTGTTGAAAAGCGTTTAGCGCATGCTTTAATTAAAGGAATAGTAGAATTTATTGATGTGGACGTTGAAGAAGCGAGACTTCATGTCAATCGTCCAATTGAAGTGATAGAAGGTCCTCTCATGGATGGCATGAACCAAGTTGGAGACCTTTTTGGAAGTGGTCAAATGTTCTTACCACAAGTGGTCAAATCTGCTCGCGTCATGAAAAAGGCCGTCGCTTATTTGTTGCCTTACATCGAAGCTGAAAAAGACGGTAAACAACAAGCAGCAGGTAAAATATTATTGGCAACCGTAAAAGGAGATGTACACGATATCGGAAAAAATATAGTAGGTGTCGTATTAGCTTGTAATAATTATGAGATCATTGATTTAGGAGTCATGGTTGCTCCTCAAACTATTATCCAAGCTGCTATAGATCAAAACGTTGATGCTATCGGACTAAGTGGGCTTATCACACCTTCGCTTGACGAAATGGTTCACCTCGCCAAAGAGATGGAGCGCGCTGGGTTGCGCATTCCACTACTCATTGGAGGTGCAACTACCTCTAAAGTACATACTGCCGTAAAGATTGAGGCACATTATCCTTCTGGTGCTGTGATCCATGTGCTTGATGCCTCGCGTTCAGTAACAGTAGTTGAGCGTTTACTCGGAGCAAAAAAAACAGATTTTTTAAGTGCTCTTCGTTCAGAATACGAAAAAATAAGAGTACACCATGCCAAGCATCAAGCTGCAAAAGAGTTGCTACCACTTGAACAAGCACGTAATAATGCCCTGCGACTTAACTTTGATGCAAGTACCATTCAAGTGCCAAAACATTTGGGTATTCAAACGCATGATCCAAGTATTGAAACACTCATCCCATACATTGATTGGACCCCATTCTTTCAAACATGGGACCTCCATGGTAAATACCCACAAATTTTATCGGACGAAGTTGTAGGTGATGCTGCAACAAAAGTCTTTGAAGATGCCCAACAATTACTTAAAAGGCTTTTCAAAGAAAAAGCACTTTCTTGCAAAGGGGTGAGTGGTATTTTTCCTGCCAACTCAGTAGGTGATGACATAGAAATTTACGATCCCATATCAAAGGAGCTTTTATACAAGCAGATCACGCTTAGGCAACAAACCAAGAAAGTTTCCGGTCAATCTAATCTTGCACTTGCCGATTTTATTGCGCCAAAAAGTAGCCAAAAACAAGATTATATTGGGGCTTTTGTCGTTACTGCAGGATTAGGAATTGAGCAATACATCACAGAATTTGATCAAAGCAATGACGACTACAACTCCATTATGGTCAAGGCTTTAGCTGATCGTTTAGCGGAGGCATTTGCTGAATACCTACATGCCAAAGTGCGCAAAGAAATTTGGGCATATGCACCAGCAGAGCATCTAGAAAATCAAGCGCTTATTGCTGAAAAATACCGTGGAATTCGACCTGCACCAGGTTACCCAGCTTGCCCGGATCACCTTGAAAAGCTTGGTATTTTTAAGCTTTTAGATGCCACTGCTCAAATCGGTGTAAATCTTACTGAATCCTTAGCTATGTGGCCGGCAGCTGCAGTGAGTGGCTGGTATTTTGCCCATCCTGATGCCAAATACTTTGGACTTGGAAAAATCACCCAAGAACAGCTAGCGGATGTGGCCGTTCGAAGAGGCACAAATGTTACTGAAATCGAACGCTGGTATAGTTCAATTCTAGTTTAACTAGGATTATCTTCAAACCAAGTGTCAATGTTTTTTGGTGCTTGTAGCGCAGCCTCAACTGCAAGCTCATCGCAACGCTCATTTTCCGGATGTCCGGCATGTCCTTTAACCCAAACAAATTCAAGCTTGAACTGCGAATGCAGTTGAAGATAACGTTGCCATAAATCAGGATTCTTCTTGTCTTTAAATCCTTTTTTTGCCCAACCAAAAACCCAACCTTTTGTGATTGAATCTATGACGTATTTTGAATCTGAATGTATCACCACTGTATAATTACGATTCTTGATATGCTCAAGTGCTACAATTACAGCCAAAAGTTCCATTCGATTATTTGTTGTACGTCTAAATCCTTGACTTAGTTCCAAACGCTTACTTCCAAAAGATAGAATTACACCAAATCCACCGGGACCAGGATTTCCACGAGAGGAGCCATCTGTAAATACTGATATTTTTTGTACGCTCATTTTTTAAGCCGGTCTGGGTTTTGTGATAAAAATGCAGTCCAGGAATCTCCTTTTGCCTTGTTGTGTTCACCTATGCCTTTAGAGAAGTGATGACAAACTGCTACAGCCAAGCCATCAGTCGCATCGAGGTATTTTGGTAATTCCTCAAAATTTAAAAGTTGCATCAACATGGAGGCTACCTGTTCTTTTGATGCACTTCCGCTGCCAGTAATTGCTTGTTTTATGCGGCGCGGTGAATATTCTTCAAAAGGCATATCGTGATTTAATGCCGCTGCGATAGCAACACCCTGCGCCCGTCCTAGTTTGAGCATAGACTGAACATTCTTGCCAAAAAATGGTGCTTCTATGGCCATCTCATCGGGCTTATATTCTGCGATAAGACCGTTAAGTCTTTCTAATATTCTTTTGAGTTTGTCAGGATGATTACCCAATTTATGTAATTGTATTACCCCAAAATTCAAGAGCTTGAGTTGTTTTTGCTGGACATGAATGAGCCCGTAACCCAAAACTGTCGTGCCAGGATCTATTCCAAGAATGATTTTATCTTTACTCATTTCGGTATAAAACTACATACTATTGACTTTGCATGCTCAAAAAAACTTGTATCTTTGCGACCCCCGGGTGATTAGCTCAGTTGGTTTAGAGCACTACCTTGACAGGGTAGGGGTCACTGGTTCGAATCCAGTATCACTCACTTTTGACCTGGCTATAAAAGCCAGGTTTTTTATTTTTATTCCGTTGATACACTTGCAGATGAAATATTAAATTCATCCACTAAAGGTTCACCTTGTAACTTCAAAAACAACTGAATAAGTGCTACCACATCCTTCTCACAATATACCATAATACGCTGTATGTCATTTTCTTCATAGTAAACACGAGCAACGTCGGCGCCCGAAATGTCATCTTTTGGTGTTGGGATTTGCATTACATGACAAAGTAATGAGAGCGACGTGTAGGATTTGTAGTCTCCAAATTTCCAAAGCTCCATTGTATCAATATGGTTAATCTCCCAGGGTTTTTTACCAGTTATTTGTAAGATTGATGGGAGTGCAATTCCGTTAATCAACATGCGGCGACAGATGTATGGAATATCAAATTCTTTGCTGTTGTGACCACAAAGTACATGGTATGGCGTATTATAATGGTCTTCGAGCAAGCGCTTGAATTGAACAAGTAAAGTTTCTTCATCATCATGATAATATGACTTTAATCGGATGCTTCTACCCTGACTTCCTTCGTGCAGCATACCCACTGAAATACAAACAATTTTACCGAATTCTGCAAGAATACCTCCTCGCTCCTCAAAAAGCTGTTCAATGGACTTATCAGCGTTAATTTGGTAGCGGTTTTTAGCCTCAAAAAGAGCTTTTGATTTATCATCGAGCTGTTCAAATTGATATACCTGAGGAACCGTCTCAATATCAAGAAATAATATTTTTTCGAAAGGGACTTGTTTGTTCATAGTCGAAATTTACAAAGTAAAAGATTGTCATTCGCTTTAAAAACGTGAAATTTGTATTTGGATTATGGCCGAACAACTTTTTTTTAATTCTCAAGACAAACTTTCTCGCTACGCCGAGCTTAGACCACAACTAGAGGCACTTATTGGTTCCGAGACCGATAGTGTAGCCAATATGGCGAACTTTTGCGCTGCGTTACATACTGCATTTGGTTGGTTTTGGATTGGATTTTATATTGTCAAAAATCAAGAACTTGTATTAGGGCCATTCCAAGGGCCCATTGCATGTACCCGAATTGGTTTTGGAAAAGGAGTATGTGGAACCGCTTGGGCTGATCAAAAATCACAATTGATTCCTGATGTCGAGGCCTTTCCTGGGCACATAGCGTGCAGCAACTTATCGAAAAGTGAGCTTGTAGTGCCCATCATCAAGGATGAAAAAGTTTGGGGTGTATTAGATATTGACAGCACCAAATTATCGGACTTTGATGCTATCGACCAAGAAGAAATTGAAAAATTAATGACATGGTTCGCTGGGCAATTGTAGGACTACTTTTACTTTGTGCCTGTGCGCAGGTTGGCACCATAACTGGTGGTCCAACGGACACCTTTGCACCCAAAGTAATCCACGAGTCCATTTCAGATAAACAACGAAATGTCTCTACTAATGAACAATTGCTTGTCTTTGATGAATTCATCAAACTAGACCAACCTCAGCAACGCATCCAACTTATGCCGGCAGATAGTCGTCTACAATATGAGCTAAAGGGTAAATCCTTGCGAATTATTTTTTTAGATGAATTAAAATCCCAGACGACTTATACTCTACTCTGCAATGGCGGGGTAAAAGATCTTACAGAAGGAAATGATTCTTTAATGACATGGACCTTCTCTACCGGACCAACCCTCGATTCATTAATTTTGAACGCACGCGCCAAAGAATGGATTTCAAGTTCTGAGCTAAGAAAAATCTATCTTGGTTTATATGAAACAGATACGAGCAGTAGAGCACGTTATATTGGCAATTTTGACCAACAAGGTGCCCTAAGGCTCAAAGGGCTCAAGGATGGAACTTACTTTTTGAGGGCTTATATTGATGAAAACCAAGATGGTTTGTGTTCGAAACTAGAAAGCCAAGACAGGATTTTTGAGCCAGTTGTGTTAAGTCAAATACAAGATGACACGCTATGGTTTTATTTATCAAAACCAGAACTAACAAGGGACAGTATTGATTCTACAACATTGCCAAAGCCTATAAATGCTTATGCTGGGGGAGATACTTTGACATCAATTAATTCATTGAGTTCACTTTCATTACAGTTAGATACGCTTGCCCCCTATTTGTTAACAGAGCTTTATTTTGGAGAGGAACTACTACAACGCATACAGGTCCATGAAACAAATGTACTTTTAGACTCACTACAGCCTGGCACTTACACACTCAAATTTGTTATGGATCTTAATGAGAACTCTCGTTGGGACAGCATCAATATCGAGCGCCATGAGCGTGCTGAGCCAATCTTTATTTATCCTGAAAAAATTAAAATTCGCCCCAATTGGGAACTTTCTTTACCAGTGAACATAGCACAGACTAGCTTGTTTAAAAAATAAAATCTTATGAAAAAATTACTTTTCTTCTTAGTACTTCCGTTAAGCCTCAGCATTCAGGCACAAGTGCTTACCCCTAAAGCGAGCCCAGCGGCTAAAATTTATCAAAAAGTGGGCTTGGCAGATCTCATCATCGAATACTCAAGACCAAGTGTAAATGGCCGTGTTATTTTTGGCGAACTCATTCCTTACGGCCAGATGTGGCGCTTAGGTGCGAATGAAAATACCATATTCTCCACCAACCAGAATCTTTTTTTCGGTAAAGACACCCTTTATACGGGATCTTATGCCCTTTTTGCCAAACCAGGAGAGAGCAGCTGGGAATTTTATTTTTATACCGAATATAACAATTGGGGGCTCCCTGGAAATTGGGACGATAAAAAAGTTGCGCTAAAAGTAAGTGCGCCTGCCCAAATCAATAAAAACTGGACGGAAAATCTAACGCTTCAATTCGATGAACTGCGTTACAGCAGCGCCAAACTGACTTTATGTTGGGCCGAAACCAAAGTTGAAATTCCTTTTGGTTTGGATACAAAAAGCGAAGTGTTGTTCAGCATAGACAAAACGATGTCAGGCCCGGCTGCCAATGACTTTCACAAAGCAGCTACATATTACTTCAATGAAAATCTAGATTTGAAACAAGCGCTTGAATGGTCAACCAAAGCAGTAGAGCTGCGCGGCCCGTCCGCCTACTGGATGACACGCCTTAAAGCACAACTTCAAGCTGCGAACGGCGACTTTAAAGGCGCAATTGAAACAGCCAGAATATCCATGGAAGCTGCCAAAGCAGATGGCGATCAAGCCTATGTACTTGCCAACCAAAAATCCATCGAAGAATGGTCTAAAAATCGCTAATCCGCTTTGATTCAACAATACCGTTATCATTTTTTGCTGCACCTCATCATTTTTATGTGGGGCTTCACCGGTATTTTAGGCAAACTCATTCATCTAGATGCGCTGCTTATAGTTTGGCATAGGCTATGGATAGCCGCCTTAGCATTGGGTATATATACGCTTATTAAAAAAAGAATGTCTATACCGAGAGGTCAGACGCTTGTGTGGACCATCATTGTTGGGTTAGTTGTTGCTATACATTGGTTAACGTTTTACACCTCTATACAACTATCTACAGCCTCCTTGGGCATACTTTGCTTATCTACAACTACTCTTCACGTCACATGGCTTGAGCCACTTATTATGGGTAAACGTTTTTCCTGGATTGAGTTTACAATGGGTTTATTGGTTATCGGAGGCATTTATTTTGTAGCACACGATTTCAAGGGAGAAGAGCTTAAAGCACTTGGCTTTGGTCTGATATCTGCACTGTGCGCTGGGATTTTCTCTGTTGCCAATGGTAAACTTGCTCAACAAACCGATACGGCTTCTTTGAGTTTTACGGAACTCAGTACTGGTTTTGTTGCACTTAGTCTATTTTTTATATACCAAGGAAAAATGAGTCTTCAATTATTTAAAATGGCAAGCTCAGACTTCTATTGGCTTTTATTTCTTGGCATACTCTGTACTTCATTTGCTTTTTTAGCAACAATTGAAATTGTCAAGAGACTAGGCGCATTTAGCGTATCTTTGAGCATTAATTTAGAACCCATTTACACCATTATTTTAGCAATTGTACTCCTCAAAGAGCACAAAATACTCCAAACTTCGTTTTATTGGGGTGCTGCCATGATTTTAACAGTGCTACTCGCAAATGGGATTTGGAAACACAAACAACGAAAAAGAACAACAGTAAATTATGGAAATGCAATATAATAATCTTGGAAAAAGTGGTTTGCAAATAAGCCGCCTATCCTTAGGGTCTTGGCTTACATTTGGTAAACAGATTAGTGATGAAACCGCAGAAGCCCTTATGGATTATGCTTACGAACAAGGAATTAACTTCTTTGATAATGCAGAAATATACGCTCGTGGAAAAAGCGAAGAAGTGATGGGCGCTATTTTGAAGAAGAAAAATTGGTCGCGTGACTCATACATTGTAAGTAGTAAAGCCTTTTTCGGCACAGGAGGCGAGTGGCCAACTCAAAAAGGACTGAGTCGAAAGCACTTGGTTGAGGCTTGTGAACAAGCTCTTCAGCGTTTCCAACTTGATTACCTAGATTTATACTACTGTCACCGACCGGATAAAAAAACACCAATCGAGGAGACCGTATGGACCATGCATCAACTCATCATGCAAGGCAAAATATTATATTGGGGCACTTCTGAATGGTCAGCACAAGAAATCATGGAGGCGCACCTATTCGCTAAACAAAATCATTTGATTGGCCCTATTGTTGAGCAACCTGAGTACAACATGTTTGCAAGGGATAAAGTAGAGCAAGAATATGATCAACTCTATAAAACTGTTGGTTTGGGCACCACCATTTGGTCACCACTTGCCAGTGGCATTTTGAGCGGTAAATACAATAATCAGTTCCCTGATGGAACAAGATTAGGGATGGAAGGACTTGAATGGTTGAAGGAAAAAAATCTGACTGAAGCACGCATTAAATCTGTTCTTTCACTCAATGAACTCGCTAAAGAACTCGGCTTGAGTTTACCTGTCATGAGTTTAGCATGGTGCCTCAAGAACCCAAATGTTTCTACCGTGATTCTTGGAGCGAGTAAGCTTCATCAATTACAAGAAAATATGCAAGCTTTAGCGGCTCAAGAACTTTTGACCCCTGAAGTAATGCAACGAATTGAAGAAATTTTACAAAACAAACCCGTATTCCCTCCTTATTAATTACTCCCCACTTATGATTCAAACAGATATTATCATTATTGGAGCTGGCCCCGTTGGCCTATTTACCGTTTTTGAAGCCGGTTTACTCAAGTTGCGTTGTCACTTGATAGATTCATTGCCTCAACCAGGAGGGCAATGCTCAGAAATCTACCCTAAAAAACCAATTTATGACATCCCCGGATTTCCATCTATTCTGGCCGGCGAACTCATAGATAATTTAATGGAACAGGCGGCGCCTTTTAAGCCAGGATTTACACTTGGAGAAGCAGCAATGACAATCAATAAAGATGATGAGGGTCAGTTTATTGTCACTACAGTAAGAGGAACAGCTCACAGAGCACCAATTGTCATGATTGCAGGTGGTTTAGGCGTATTTGAACCACGTAAACCTCCTATTTCTAACATCACTGACTTTGAAGATAAAGGTGTGGAATATATCATTCGCAATCCAGAAGTTTACCAAGACAAAATATGTGTGATTGCAGGTGGTGGAGATTCCGCCCTAGATTGGTCCATTTACCTTGCCGAAAGAAAAATTGCCAAGCGCGTGGTTTTAGTACACCGCAGTAGTTCTTTCCGTGGACATTTAGATTCGGTACAACGCGTCATAGATATGGCAGAAAGTGGTGAAATTGACTTGGTAACTGAAGCAGAAGTAACAGGGCTTCAAGGTGCTGATCACCTAGAGCACGTTATTGTGACGCATCAAAAAGATGGAGAGCGCAGCATTGCCGCGGATCACTTCATTCCATTATTTGGCCTCAAACCAAGCCTGGGTCCAATTGGAGATTGGGGTTTAGAAATTGAAAAAAATGCAATCAAAGTCAATACCCTAGATTATTCAACCAATATTCCAGGCATATATGCAATTGGGGATGTAAATACCTATGAAAACAAACTTAAACTTATTTTGTGTGGTTTCCATGAAGGCACCCTTGCAGTTCAGTCTGCATTTGCCCGAATTCATCCAGAAAAGAAAAATGTACTTAAATACACTACCGTTAATGGTGTGAATGGCTTTTAATTAATGCAAAATAAAACGGTTAATGCGGTTGCTATTCTTGGCATTATCTCGATACTGAGTATTCTTGCCGTTCAATCTGTTTGGATACACAATACCAGACAGTTACAACAAGAATACATCAATATCCAACAACGTGAAGATAGCCTCAACTTGCGGGAGTTTGCGCAGCAAGCAAGGGCAGCATTGCGTAATGTCTTTACTTCGATCAATCAAAATGAAAATCAAAGTACTGTTTACGGCGCTATTAAACAAATAAGCTATCAGCACTATACCGTAGATGTTAATGACGAAATTCAACCGTTTTATCTGGAGACATTGCTCAAAAAAGAGTTTTACTTGCAAGACATCCAACAAGATTTTTTGTTTGGTATTTATGATTGTTTCAAAGACTCCATTGCGCTATCTGGACTTTATGTTTTTGACAGTGATTCTATATTTGCAAAAAAATCTCAAAAGATTTCAAGCATTACACCAGAGAGTCTAAACATGACCAAGGATGGTCATTACTTTACAGTCTATTTCCCAAACCTGAAGCTTGATAAAATTGAAGCCGCTTCAAGCTTTTCTCCACTTATTTATTTACTAATTGTTGTTGTATTTGTCGTCGTTTTTTTTGCTTTTAGTATGGGTATTATCATACGACAAAAACGATTGTCTGAAGTCAAAAATGACTTTATTAACAACATGACTCACGAACTGAAGACACCTATTTCAACTATTAGTTTATCTAGCGAATTACTCTTGAGATTAGAAGATAATAGCGATCCAGACCACATGCGCAAGTATGCTAGCATCATCTATAAAGAAAACAAAAGACTTGAAAAGCAGGTAGAGCGTGTGCTCAATATTGCCAAGCTAGACAAAGACAAAGTAAATCTCAATAAAGAATCAGTATCGATCTATCAAATATTAGATGATGTAAAGGAGAATTTTGATTTCAATCAAGCAAGTGGTGGTGGGCAATTTGTGATTCAAAAAGAAATGGAACCTGCTCTTATTTTTGCAGATCCTGTTCATTTAACTAATGTGCTTTTTAATCTAGTAGATAATGCCGTCAAATATTGTAAGGTATCACCTCAAATTCAAGTAAATGTCAAGAGAGAAAAAGACGGAATTCGAATTGATATCCAAGATAATGGTATTGGTATCAAAAAAGAAGATTTACGTTTTATTTTTGACAAGTTTTACAGGGTGCCAACAGGCAATATTCACGATGTAAAAGGTTTCGGTCTGGGCTTATATTACGTCAAACTTATCTTAGATGCACATCACGGTAAAATAGATGCCAGAAGCATACCAGATAAGGGGACTATTTTTAGTCTTTGGTTACCTTCTCGGTAATCTACCAAGTCTTTCTAAAATAACATCGGGTTGTGGATACAATCCTTTTCTTGTGAGCGTTCTTGATTTGGTGTCGAGGACCATTTCTTCTGGAATTCCCGATTCGGATCGCGTTGCAGTAAGTGTATAGTTTGAATGATTATTTGTAACCGAATAATCAGATCCGAAATGATAGTTACCTATCTCTAAGAATAAACTATCGCGGTCTACAAATACACGAATCTTCACTGTTCTTACCTCAAAAACATCAGCACCCAAATGTACTTGATAACTTGGGATCAATCCTTCGTAGACGCCACGGTATTTGCGTTTGATCGGTTTGCTTTGGGCAACTATAGAAATACTCGTTGCAAATACGACAATAATCAAAGAAAAGAATCTCAACATAGGGCTAAAATAATTACTATTTTCGTAGTCTAGCAAGTTTTTGTACATGAAACAATACCACGACCTCCTTTCACATATTCTCGAACACGGTGTTCAAAAAGAAGACCGAACCGGTACCGGAACAATTTCTGTATTTGGTTATCAAATGCGTTTTAATCTCTCCGAAGGATTTCCTTGTATCACTACTAAAAAATTGCATTTACGTTCAATTATTCACGAATTACTATGGTTTCTAAAAGGTGAAACAAACATCGCCTATCTAAAAGCCAACGGAGTTAGTATTTGGGACGAATGGGCAGACTCAAATGGCGAATTAGGACCTGTATACGGTTCACAATGGCGTAGTTGGCCTACTGCAAGTGGTGAACACATCGATCAAATCCAACAGGTCATTGACCAAATTAAACACAACCCCGACTCCCGTCGCATCATTGTTTCCGCTTGGAATGTTGGAGAAATTCCTCAAATGAAGCTACCGCCCTGCCATGCTTTTTTCCAATTTTATGTAGCTGAAGGGAAGCTAAGCTGTCAACTCTACCAACGAAGCGCGGATACTTTTTTAGGTGTTCCGTTCAATATTGCATCCTACGCATTACTCACAATGATGATGGCACAGGTTTGCGGCCTACAACCAGGAGATTTTGTTCATACACTTGGAGATGCACATCTGTACAGCAATCATATAGAACAAGCCAAATTACAGCTCAGTAGAGACTTTAGGCCTCTACCTACTATGCGCATCAACCCAGACATTGATAATCTATTTGATTTCAAATACGAGGATTTCGAGCTCGTTAACTACGATCCGCACCCACACATTAAAGCCGCTGTTGCCATATGATCACTGGACTTTCCATGATTGCAGCTGTAGATGCTGCTAAGGGCATTGGTAAAAACAATGATTTAATGTGGAATTTACCTGCAGACATGCAGTTTTTTAAAGATACCACAAAGGGACATGTAGTTATCATGGGGCGAAAAAATTATGAATCGATTCCAGAAAAATACAGACCACTACCCGGTAGAAAAAATGTAATTCTTAGCCGTCAAAAAGATTTCAATGCACCCGGATGCTCAGTGTACACTTCATTAGAAGACTGCCTCGCGAATTTAAATTTGGAACATGGACAGAAAGCTTTCATCATCGGTGGAGCTCAAATATATGCACTTGCGCTAGAGAGTAATCTTGTCCAAGAGATCTATCTAACCCACATCAAAAAAGTATATGGCGCAGATACTTTTTTCCCCAATATGGATGCCTCTAAATACATCAAAACGCGCATATTAGAACAAACTGTAGATGCTAAGCACGAGGCTGCCTTTGAAGTTTATCATTACATTAAGAAGGATCTTAAAGAATCATGAAAGGAGTGCGGCTGTTGCCAATAATGCAGCTGTTTCAGTTCTCAGCCTAAATTCACTCATATGGACTGCCTGATAACCTGACTTCAGTGCTAATTCAATTTCTTGACTGGAGAAATCTCCTTCAGGTCCAATTAAAAAAGGATACTCCGTTTTTAAATTTTTCAAAGGAATTTTAGACCCTTCAGCACAATGTCCAAAATAAGCCCTTGGGTGTTTTTTAACAAAGTCTGCAAAAGGCTCTAGGGGTTCAATTTGAGGTAAGTAAAATCGCTTTGATTGTTTCATAGCCGCAATAGCAATTTTTTCGAGTCGATCCATATTCACATGCTTGCGTTCATTGTGATCACAAACTAAAAATGTTAGTTTGGATAGCCCAAGCTCGGTAGATTTCTCTAAAAACCACTCGATACGATCCATATTCTTGGTCGGCGCAATTGCAATATGTAATGTTGGGGTTGGTGCGTGTTGTACGATGGACTCAATTTCCAATAAACTGCGCTTGGGATGTGCATCTTTGAGCACAGCAACGGCATGCAAACCGATCCCATTCACTAATTCAATTCGAGCACCTTCCTTTAAACGCAATACGCGATTGCAGTGTTTAGACTCCTCTTCACTTAATTGATAGTGAGTGTGAGCTTCTTGTAGAGAGGGTGCAAAAAATATACTCATGCGTAAAGAATTTGAAAAATCATCTCTTTGAGTAATGCTGCACTAGTCATTTGGCTATTGCCTACTCCTTTTGCTTTGAGATCATATTGATGAAGCAATGCGATAATCACTGCAATTTTTTTGGGGTCATAAAATTGACGATTCGCAAGGAGCTCACCTGCAACAAATGGATGCACACTGATACTACTTGCAATGCCCTCTCTGGTCTTATTAGGAGTAAAGTGCACTCTCATTAGCTGAGAGAAATACTTAAATAAGGCAGGAACAATGACCACTAACTCTCCAGCTTTCGGATTGTATTCAAAATATTGTACTATTTTGAACGCTTTATCTGTTTTTTTTTGAGCAACAGCATTAACTAACTCAAATATGTTATAATCTTTAGAAATGCCAATATGTTGTTCAATGTGTTGCTCGGTAATCGCTGTATTTGCGCCCAAAACGATACGTAATTTTTCAATTTCATTGGTGATTCTCCCTAAATCAGCACCTAAAAATTCTGCTAAAAGCATGGTGGCTTTACCATTAATTTGTATACCGACACTTTTGACATATCTAGCAATCCAATCCGCAAGCTGATAGTCACGAATTTTATCCGATTTAAAAACAAGCCCATTTCTAGCAAAATTCTTGAGCAGTTTTTTTCGGGCATCAAAAGTTTTGTGTTTGTAGCATACCACAAAGATAGTCGTTGTGCTCGGGGCTTCTGTATAAGCCTCCAGTGCTTCTAATTGCTTAAAATCTTGAGCTTCTTTTAGTATAACCAAACGGCGTTCTGCCATCATCGGATAGGCCTTTAAATCACTTTGCAAAGCCAAAGAATCAGCATCTTTGCCATAAAGAATAGTTTGATTGAAATCGCGCTCGTGTTCTTCAAGTACATTTTGCAGTAGCGCTTCAGTGATCAGATCAATGAAATAAGGTTCCTCACCATGTAAAAAATACAAGTGTGCAAATTTCTTTGCTTGTATGTCTTTAATGATTAGGCTTGCGTCCATGGATGGTTTTTCCAGATTTGAACCAGTTCTACTAAAGTATCAATTGCCTTTTCCATGTCTTGAACACTTACGTATTCCAATTTGGAATGAATGGCCATTTCACCTGTAAAAATATTCGGACAGGGTAATCCCATAAAAGAGAGTCGAGAACCATCAGTACCACCCCGAATGATTGCTCGTTTAGGCTGTAATCCAGCATTACGCATGGCTTCTTCAGCATAAGCAGCAACGAATGGCACCTCTTTAAGTATTTCGTTCATATTGCGGTATTGCTCTTGTACCTTTATGTCGTATTGCGCACCAGGATACGACGATACGACTTGCGCTGCAATTTGCTGTAATTTTTGAGGATATGATTCCAGGAGTTGGGTGTCATGATCTCTCAAAATTAACTGCACGGTTGCTTTTTCTAAACCTCCGTCTATAGCGGTAGGATGCACGAAGCCTTCGCGATGATCGGTAGTCTCGGGAGACCAATTTGTTTTTGGCAGCGCTGCTACAAATTCACTTGCTAGTTTAATGGCATTAACCATTTTACCCTTTGCGTAACCTGGATGGGCACTAACACCGTGAAATGTGACAGTTGCAGCATCTGCTGAAAACGTTTCATCTTCGATATCTCCTAATGGACCTCCATCTAATGTATAACCAAAGTGGGCATTGAGTTTGACCATATCTAGTTGCTCCACACCTCGCCCTACTTCTTCGTCAGGTGTAAATAATATGCGGATTGGTCCATGAGGAATTTCCGGATGCTGTATAAGGTAGCTTGCTAGTTCCATGATGATGGCAACGCCTGCTTTATCATCAGCCCCTAATAACGTTTTTCCACTTGCTGTAATGAGATCATCTCCAATTTTTTGAAGCAAGTAAGGATGGTCTTCGGTGCGCAAAATCAGGCTTGGATCGTCTGGAAATACTATTGGAGCTCCCGAATATTTTTTGTGTAAAATTGGTTTGACATCGGTTCCGCTACAATCAGGCGCGGTGTCCATGTGACTACAAAAACAAATTGTCGGTAATGATTGTGAAACATTTGAAGGAATCGTAGCAAAAACATAGGACCATTCATCTATTTCGACGTCTTGAAGCCCTAATGCTTTTAGTTCTTCAAATAAGATCATAGCGAGGTCTCGTTGTTTGGTACTTGATGGAAAAGTACTAGAATTGGGATCTGAAGTAGTGTCTATTTGCACGTAACGCATGAAACGTTCCGCTACACGATATCGGTTTGACATGAAAATATTTTATTCAAAAATACGAAGAAAAGCGCAATTGAATCAAGGTATCATGCTCCGTAAAGCTTGCAATTCGGCAACTTTCTGAATAGATCCTACTTGCTGAAATGCATAAATAAGATTCGATAACATACGTTTGAGAATGGCAGAATTTGAACAAGGCTCAAAATGACTTCGATCTGGTTGCTGATGAATGCCTTTAATGAATTCTTTAATTTCATTTGCATCGAAAATACTTCCTTTTGCAAATGCATTGATATAAAATAAAACGCCATAGTCATCTTCCTGCTTGAGGCCTAAAGAGGAGTGTTTGCTGTCCATGTAGGCCAACACAAAATGATTTGGCAAATTGACACCGTAAATAGGTAAATCCAAAGACTGAGCAATGATGCTGTAAATAATGCACAAGCTCAATGGGTTGCCTTTGCGGCTTTCAAGAACGTTATTGATATATGAATGCGCTGGAGTGTGATAATGCTGGCTATCGCCTCTAAATCGATGCATTCCAAAGAAAATACGATTGAAAATTTTAACTTGTTCGAAAGCCGTTTGATGATCGTTAAGTTCTAACCAAATGTCGCGTCGAATGGCATGAATACGCTCATGTAACTGTGCTTCATCTAATCCTGGAAATTGATATTTGGCAATAATAATTGCCCCTTCAAGAAGATCTTTATCTGGAGAACAAAGCCATGCTGAAAGTTGGCTTTTTACATTTTCATATTGAATATCATGGATAAGATTTTCTACACGATCTTGGAACAACAAACCATAATAATCTTGCTCCCACGATTGCTCCAACAACGGTAAAACTTGTGAGCCAAATTTCATGAGTTCATCTCGCACTTGTTGAAAAACCGATTCATCGGGGTCATCAATGAGGCGAACTAAGGCATGTATCGTTGTCTGTGCATCCATTGGAGACAAAAATAGAGGCTGCATACACATTGATAGCAGAGACAAAATATCTTTTTCAATAGCCTTGTGTTAATTGAATGAAACCTTTTGAGGAATATTGCGTTTACACACTATCCAAATTAACTTTGCTACAGGTTGATTTCAAGAGGCTCCCTCAGTTGAGCCTCTTTTTTTTGATAAAGCTTTAGCGAATTAGACTAATGAAAACGTAAAAAATCACGGACTAAATAGGAGAGGGCTTTGCCTACAACTATTTCTTCTTGATTACTGTTTGGCGCTGCCTCAGTAAGATGTAAATACGCAATTTGAGGATGAATTTGTTGCATCTTTATGAGTAGTGTTCGAATTTGATCAAGTGACCATCCCGATGGACTCAATGCTGAACTTGGCATCATTGCAATGGCATCCATGTCAATTTCTATGCCTACTGCATGATGTTGATGCTGTATAAAACCCAAAACGTCGTCAGTCAATTGATGTGGACCTTCTAAATAATCTTCATAAAATCTATATCTAATCTCTGGGCGTTCTAATTGTAAACGGATCCACTCATTATTGAAAGCTTCATGTAATCCAAAAACACCATAATTCATCAATAAATTTTCTTGTAAAGCAAAAGAAAAGGAGTTGCCGCTATGCCTTTTCTCTGTTGGACGCAAATCTGCATGAGCATCTATATTGACTACACTGAGTTTCCCAAACGAAGCAGCCCATCTCATGAGAGGAAGTGCATTGTTATGACCGCCTCCAACAACTATTGGAATTTGCCCCTGTTTGATATAATCTTTTAAAATTGTTAAGAGAAGTGTATCAAGTTCCTCCACTAGAGCTGAAGCATCGGATGGATTTACAGCTTTTGAACGTTGCTCAATTACACCCAAAAAGGCCAAGTTTTCAATTGATGAGCCTTTATAATATTGCGAATTTAAAAAGACCTTTAAAAAAGCGTTGAATGCATTTTCGCTTCCTGTTCTACCAAGATTAGCCTGAGGACCAACATTTTCATTGACTCCGATTAAAACAAATTTCGCAGACCCTAAATTTTGATTCTGCAAATGCTGGCCAACCCTAATTTCTCCATCCCTTGCTTGAAGATGATTTGAATACGTTAGGGTATTAAAAAGTTGAAATTCGAACGCACTCATTTTTTGTGGATTAGGTTTTCTAAAATATCACTTGGAATCGGAATTGGCTTCTGAGTGCTTGCACGGATAAAAACCAATAAAGTATGGGCTTCATTGAGTAGAACACCATCTTCATTATATGTACAATAGTTGAACCCAATGCGAACGCCTTCAAGTTGTGTGATTCGCGTATGAATAGTTAAAAGATCATCGTATTTGGCGGGCTGGTGATAAGTGATTTCAAATTTTTTAACAGGTAAGAGAATGCCAGATTGCTCCAAGGACTTGTAGGAAATATTGCAATTCCTGAGTGCCTCAACCCTTGCGACCTCAAAATAACTGGCATAATTGCCGTAATAACAATAGCCCATTTGGTCCGTTTCTGCATACCGAACCCTAATCTTTGTTGAAAACTCTAATTCTGGTAAATCTCTACTTTGATTCATTTTTAAAATTTTATCCACCATAACTTGTGGTATCGACTTAGCTATCGTAAATTTATCAAGCTCTGGGGAATTATTTAAATATTAAATCTTTTTTACTGACATGTATTTTTTTTTTAAAAATCAATACCTCTGAGACTTTTTTTTAAACTTTTTTATGTGAATATTTGTTCTCTCATTATTTCAACCAAATTTCGTGATCTCACGGATATTTACAAACAACGAGAACAACCTACTAAACTATGAACACAAGTCACGAAAGTGCATGGGAGTCCTGCTTAAAAGTTATCAAAGATAATATTTCTCTTCAGGCCTTTAAAACTTGGTTTGAGCCTATCATTCCCGTCAAATTAGATGGGCCAGTGCTCACAATCCAAGTGCCTTCTCACTTTTTTTATGAATGGCTTGAACAACATTATATTACCCTTCTACGCAAAGTCATCAAAAAAGAACTAGGCCAAGAAGGAACCTTAGAATACAGTATCGTGATGGAGAATAATACCCAATCACGCAGCCCATACACGGTTAAATTACCTACCAACAATTCAAGTAGTCTCAAAAATGCGCCCGTCAACATGCCTATAAATGTTGATGAAAAGCAAATTCGAAACCCCTTTGTTATCCCAGGGCTTAAGAAAGTAAATATTGAGTCTAACCTCATTCCTAATTTCACTTTTGAAAACTTCATTGAAGGAGAATGCAACCGCCTTGCAAGAGCTTCTGGTTTTGCAGTTGCCAACAAACCAGGAGGCACCGCGTTCAATCCTTTACTTTTATACGGTGGTGTTGGCTTAGGTAAAACACACTTGGCTCATGCCATTGGTATCTCCATCAAAGAGCGTTTTCCAAATAAAACAGTATTGTACGTTCAATCAGAAAAGTTTGCCCATCAATTCATTGATGCAATCAAAAATCAAACTACAAATGATTTCGTGCATTTTTACCAAATGATTGACGTGCTCATCATTGATGACGTACAATTCTTTGCAGGCAAAGAACGAACACAAGATGTATTCTTTAGCATTTTCAATCATTTACATCAAAATGGCAAGCAAATTGTCTTAACTTCCGACAAAGCCCCTGTAGAAATGCAAGGAATGGAACAACGATTGCTTTCACGTTTTAAGTGGGGGCTATCTGCAGACCTCGGAACGCCAGACCTCGAAACACGAATCGCTATTCTCGAAAAGAAAATGTACGGTAGTGGAATAGAATTACCAAGAGAGGTTGTAGAATACCTTGCCTACTCCATCAATACAAACGTCAGAGAAATTGAAGGAGCCCTCAATACGCTTCTTGCTCAAGCATCACTGAATAAAAAAGCTATCACATTAGATCTAGCCAAGCAAATGGTAGACAAATTTGTACGTAGCACCGCACGCGAAGTTTCTATTGAGTATATCCAAAAAGTGGTTTGTGACTATTTTGATCTTCCTATCGAAATGTTGAAATCCAAGACTCGCAAGCGCGAGGTAGTTCAAGCTCGTCAGATTTCTATGTATTTCTCCAAAAAAATGACCAAGTCGTCATTGGCAAGCATTGGAGCACACTGTGGTGGAAAGGATCATGCTACAGTATTACATGCGTGTAGAACTGTTGTGAACCTTTCAGAAACGGATAAACAATTCCGTCACTATCTAGAAGAACTAGAAAAGAAACTGACTATTCAATAATTTTCTATTGACCAAACGAATTCTTATGGTTTGCCTCGGCAACATTTGCCGATCACCAATCGCAGATGGTCTACTATTGCGTAAAATAAAAGAATTAAAACTAGATGCGGTTGTAGATTCTGCAGGCACAGCTAACTACCATGTTGGAAAAGCGCCAGACTTTCGTATGATTCAAACGGCTGCAAAACATGGCACGCGAATAGATTTTCTTCGAGCAAGGCAGTTTTTAAAAACGGACTTCGCTAATTTTGACCATATCTTGGTGATGGATCAATCCAACTATAGAAATGTAATCAAACTTGCTCCAAACAAACTAGCTGAAAAAAAAGTAGATTTTTTTCTAGATTATTTATACCCCAATCAACAACTAGAGGTGCCTGATCCCTATTACGGGACACAGCAAGATTTCGAAGAAGTTTATCATTTAGTTGACAAAGCGACAGACGCCCTTATTCAAAAATTATTTCATGAGCATTAAGCAAAAAGGATCAATTTACCTTATTCCTAATACACTAGGTGGCGAAAGCACTGCTGATATCATACCGCAAGATGTGATCCAGCAAGCTACACAACTCCGCGTATTTGCCGTTGAGGAAATTAAAAGTGCACGAAGACTCTTACGTAAGATGGATAGAAATTTTCCTATAGACGATTGCACCTTTCGAATACTCAATAAAAATACCAAAGAATCCGAACTCATGGACTTATTGCTGTTTTTGATCAAAGGAATTGATGTCGGTATCATATCAGAGGCAGGTTGTCCTGGAATTGCTGATCCAGGAGCAGCTCTTGTCCACATCGCACATTCGCAATCGATACAAGTTAAACCCATGGTTGGTCCGTCATCAATTTTACTAGCCCTTATAGGTAGTGGCTTCAACGGTCAGCATTTTACTTTTCATGGCTATTTACCCAAAGAAAGAAAAGAAAGAATAAAAAAATTAAGGGACTTCGAAATGGATACGAAGAGAAACGGAACCACCCATCTTTTTATGGATACTCCATTTAGAAATATGAACGTGCTAGAAGATTTACTAAATGAAGTTGGTGACCTTACTGAACTTTGTATTGCCTCCAATCTAACGCTTCCAAACCAATCTATTAGAACTATGACTGTTCTTGACTGGCGAGAAAAAGCTTATGATTTATCTAAAATCCCTACCATATTTATTATCGGCAAAGGACAATAACTCTCAATTAATCAAAAGAATAGGCGTAAGACAGGTTGTTTTACGCCTATTTTTATATACCAAAAAAACTTTATTCAAAAAAAAAGCCTCACATTACTGTGAGGCTTTTAAAAATCGGCATCGACTTACTCTCCCACGATCAAAACCGCAGTACCATCAGCGCAAGCAGGCTTAACTTCTCTGTTCGAAATGG
>JAURNL010000066.1 GCA_030830205.1 Crocinitomicaceae bacterium
AATTAAGCAGCAAGTGCGTATGACGTGTTGTCATTTATTGTTCGTAGCATTTGATTTAAGAGGAACACTACAAGCCTCTGCATGCTGACACCTGACTACTGCTATCGCTGTCAAATCCAATGTCGACCCCAAAGAACGTTAGTACAAAGGTACGAACAAAGTGTCGCTTTACCTATTGAAAATATTAAAATGGTGGCATGCGAAAATAGAGGCGTCTATTCAAGATGTCCATACACTTCAATTTCATCGATAAATAACCAACCGTAGCCTGCCACACCGCGCCACTTAGGAAGTGGTCCAGGATTTCCAACATGTATTTGTAAGGTTTGGATGGGATCATTCGGAAAGTTTGCCACTACTAAAGGGTAAGAGCCATCATTTTGCTTCAAATTCACTTGTGAATTATTTTGAATGGTTTCAAAAGCATTCAAGTGCATTGTTTTGCCTTTTACCTTTAGATAGCTGGGGCCCATGATCCAGGATTGATTATTTGCCAGATAATGTATGCGCACAGAATCAATGTAATAAGCCTGATCTAATGCAAGTTCGAGCTGTGCATCTTGTTCTTGCCAACCTTGCCAACCCCTTTGGTATACCTGTGTTGAGAGCAAGCCGTCATTAATGGACGAATTGGTTATCCATAGCGTTGTATCTCTTGGGTTCAGTCCGTCGCTATAGTTTTGTGATGGAAGTTTGAGGTACCGGAGTTGCTGCTGTTTGGCTAAATGAGTGACCTTGGCTTCTTTCCAAAATGTAAGTGTATTATCGCAGTACTCTTTTGGACTAAGCCTCGTTTCATGGAGCAGTTTTGGTCCCTTTTCAGTAGCTATTCTGACAAAATCTTTGAGCAATCTTTGATAAAATTCTTGGTTGTTATTGAAATACCACTCTGTTCCAGCTAATGGAGATTTACTGATCTCGATTAAGGCATAACGAATGCTTTGTTGTGCCATTTCGATTCGCAAGATGTGAGCGGATTGCATTCCATCTAGTAGTTTGGCTTTTTCGTAGAGTTGATAGGCCCACTTCAATGATGCAGGATTTAAATAACCGCCAATGTGGGTAATAGGTGGTTCGTACAAGGTGAGGGGCTTTTGGCTCAATTGTAATTCATTGACTTGCGCATCAATGATTGTTCTTACGAGCTCACCAGCAGGCCCGTAAAAGTAATTTGTAAAATCAACGATAAGTTGCTTAGCATCTAGTGTCGGGTCCCATGACCACTTAGACAGTAAATATGCTCGCAGCGCTTGCATTTCTGAAGAAGATGAGTTATATCCTTGTTCAAATAGCATTCGAACACCGTAATCTTTAAATAGCTGCAAATTCTCCTGAAGTGTTGGCCAATTCGGAAATGGCATGACCATATGGGAAAAGTTGATGACGTAATCCCAAATGAGGATGTTCTGTGTGAGCACAGACCAATTTTTCAAGTCCTTTTCAAAGCTAGTGCCCCGCAGACTTTTTGATCGATCTTCCTCGATAGTGCAGAGCATTATATTGACATTTGATGCTGGTTTAGTAAGTACAGGAGCAGAACGGGTATATTGGTATGCCAGCGTAGAAATAATTTGATTTGGAAAACGAGCAGCTACCTCATTGACAAAGCGTAGCATAGTGCCGGCATGACTGTGTTCAAGAGAATCGATGTGTTTGCATTGCGCGCATTCACAATAATTGTAGTTGTCCATCTGACTAACGGACCAATACTTTGCTTTGGGATTCTTGGCAATTTCCTTGGAGAGGTGAGTACAAACAATATCGAGCACCTCTGGGTTGCTGAGACAAATTTGATCTGAGAGTCTAACACCGTTTCTGTATGCATAATATTCCGGATGCAAATCAAAATAGGTTTCTGGTGGAATCAATCGATGCAAGGTATGAACCCATAAACCCCAACCAGGATGACTCTCAAACGTAAAGGATGATTCGCCATTTGTTAGTTTGTGCCATTCACTATAGCCGCTGCGTCTGGTTTCTCCATAGAAAATTTCACGATATTCAAATGCAGGAACTGATTCGTATAGATCATAGGTTAGTTTTTTTGGGATTTTTTGGGGAATCTCAACAGCCTCAGCTTGATAATATTCGAAACCAAATTTACGCTGCAAGACATCGTATACACCGTTCTGAAAACCTTGCTCGGTTCTAGCATCAATCTCTATCCGGAAACCATCGGTGCGAACTCCAAATCCGTCAGTTCCCCATTTTTCGTTGTTGGGATATAAACGGTTGCGTGGCTGATAGAATGAAAGTTCATAAAGATGTTTGATGCCAGTTTCTCTTAAATAAAATTCAAAAGTGTTTTGGAGTCTAGGGTAGTATACTGGATATTGACCAAAACTCAAGAATGGAAGAATGAGGAGCGCTAGAAGCTGTTTTTTCATATAGTTAGTGGAATCCGCCTTTGCCTCGATAAAGTTCAATAGGTTCATTAAAAGTGAGTTGAATTACGCTGATCATTGGATCCATTTCTGAAATTGGAATTTGTATGAACAATGTTCCGGGTACTTCGCTCCATGAAATTTTGCCAACTTCGCTTACTGCTAATGGGGTAGAAGATCCAATGAGCTCAATCATACTTGGTTTGTTTTTCAGACCCTTCATATAAATTGGCAACATCTTGTTACTTGCGTGCAGATCTGATCCTTGTGGACTCGGAACAAACAAGTTGAGCACTAAAGAATCTTTACTTAAAGTGGAATTGCCATGATAGTGACCATATGGGATTCCGGCTGAGGTGCCATAAATGGCACTTTGGTGTTTGCTCGTCCAACGCCCAAATTCTTGGAGAATCTTAACTTGTTCATCGGGAAAGGTGCCGTCTGCTTTGGGACCAATATCCAAAAGTAAGTTGCCGCCCATACCTAAACATTCTGAAAAAATACAAAGTAATTCAAAAGGTGTTTTGTAATTATTGTCTAAAGGACGATATCCCCAATTATCATTAGTCGTAAGACAGAGCTCCCAAATTGGTCGAGAAGGGTGTGTAATAGGCATGTTTTGCTCAGGCGTATCATAGTTGCCAAATGAATGAAGCCGCCCGTTGAGGATTGCATTGGGATTGCTTTGATGAATAATAGAATCAATTTGAGCTGCTTGCCATTCAATTTCGGAGTGCTCCCAATCGCCATCAAACCAGAATAAATCAGGCCGCAATTGGGTGTTTATTTCTGCAATTTGTCCGTGCATGAAAGTTAAGAAGTTATTCCATCGTTTTGGTTCATCATTAATTTGATAACGACTTGAATCTTTGAGGAAGGTAGGATAGTCAAAGGAACTCCAATCCAATAATGAGTAATAAGCTCCAACTTTCAATTGTTCTTGGCGCAGGGAAGTAAATAATGGGGAAATAAGATCCTGCTTTGCTGGAGTTTGGTATTTGGTGCTCAACGGATACTTTGGATTCCAATTTTTTTGGTGTGGTGCTTGAGGTGTTTTGATTTGGGTATTGTAAAGCGCAAGTCCATCGTGATGTTTGGTAGTGATAACACAATAACGAGCTCCACTTTCCTTGATTAGTTTTGCCCATTGATTAGGATTGTATTTGGCAGCTGAAAAGCCATTCATTTGCCTCATGTAGGTTGCATAAGGAACAGTTTCGTTGTGAAAAGCCCAACTTTCTGAGGTGCCATCTACAGCATACATACCCCAATGTATAAAGATACCAAGCTTTGCATCCGCAAACCAATCTGTTTGTTGCGCCATAAAAGTACTCGGAAGTAGGGCTGATAAGAGGAGTGCAAACTTCATATCTCAAAGTAACAAAATCAGCTTGATTTAGCCAAAAATTAAACAAACGTTTAAATTTTTAGCTCAAATTAAACAATTGTTTAAAAAGAGTGTTTAACTTTGCGGCGCCTAAGTGCAAATCAACTCATGAAAAGAGATCAATCTACCGAAGAGAAAATCAAAGAAGCAGCACGTAAAGTGTTTATGACTAAAGGTTTTGACGGCTGTTCTGTTCGAGATATCGCCAAAGAAGTTGGGAGTAATGTGGCGCTACTTAACTATTATTTTAGATCAAAAGAAAAACTTTTTGAGCTCATTTTTGAAGGAGCCATGAGTGATTTTCTTAAATCGATGATGGCTGTTTTTAGCACTGAGCTCGAACTAAAAGAAAAATTAGAACTCATTATTGAGCAAGAATTTGATTTTTTCATGGAGCATCCAGAATTACCGATGTTCATCTTACACTCCATTCAACAGAAAAGCGTCAACATGCCAATGCCAAGTAAGGTTGTTGATTCTATCGCAGATACCGGGATTTTTGAGCAATTTGAAAAAGCCAAGCAGGACGGACTTGTTCGAGATATTTCTTTGAGAAACACCATAATTCTAGTCATGTCCAATATGCATTATCCTTTTATGTCAAAAAACTTGCATAAAGAATTACACCAAATTGACGATGAGCAGGTAATGGCTGATTTACGCGCTCACAAAACGTACGTCAAAGAAATGATCATTAATTATTTATTTATATCAAAACCAGAAGCATGAAAATGAAATACCTGTTCTCCGGTGGTCTGTTAAGTCTTCTCCTTGGCTTTTCAGCTCACGCACAAACACTTGATTTGGCTGCTTGTTTACGTATGGCTGAGACTGCCAATGCGCAAATAAGAAGTGCCCAACTCGATGTGGCAATCAATGAAAGTCAACGTTCCGCCTATCTCTCCTCTCGCTTGCCTTCTTTGAATTTTGTTGCAGATTATAAATACAATGCTGTAATTCCAGGGCAGGTTGTTCCGGCCCAATTCTTTGGAGGTCCTGCAGGGACTTTTGCTGAGGTTAAATTTGGTGTTCCGTGGGTATTGAGCAACACCGTCCAACTTAATCAGATATTATTTAACTCTCAGGTTAATTATGGTTTAGCTGCCCTTCGTATCAATAATGAAATTGTCAAAATTCAAAGAGACATGACCATTCAGGAGGTCAAGTACCAAGTAGCTACTACTTATTTCATTTTACAAGGATTATACCAACAAATTCATTTTATCGAGAGTAACATTTCCAACGCACAACTTATCCTTCGCAACATGGATTTGATGGTAGAGCAGGGATTAATGGTACAAACTGAAGCAGATAAAATCAGAATTAACAAACTGAATTTAGAGAATACGCAATCTGATTTGTTAGCTACTCAGTCACAACTAGAAGATCTTTTGAAGATTTTGGTTGGATTAGAACCTAAATCCAAGATTACTTTAGCCAATGATGAAATGGTTCAAAAGTCTTTAATGGTTGATAAAACTGCAGCCAATTTATTTGCAATAGCGTTATTGGAACAACAAAAATTAATGGCTCAAGAGGAAGCAAAAGGTATTAAAATGGGATACCTACCAAACGTCAATTTATATGGTATATATCAATACAATGTCAACATGAATCCTGAGACAGATTTCAGAACTGGAATAGACGGTGCATTTATTGGACTGCGTTTGGATTGGAACCTGTTTGATGGACTTGATAAGCACCACCGGGCTACCATGAATGCACTTAAGCAACAACAATTAGAAACGCAAGCAACTCTGGCCCAACAGCAATTGCAAATGCAAATTGATCAAAATCAACGCCTTGTAGAGGTGAAGGTAAATGCACTTGAACTCGCCAAAGAGCAACTGAAGTTGGCAGAAAATGTCCATGCTCACGCCAATTTAAAATTTACTGAAGGACTCATAGGAACGAATGATTTACTGCAAGCACAAACTGGTCTAGAACAAGCACAGACTGGAGTTGTGTCAGCTTATGTAGCCTTGCGTCAGGCAGAACTCGAATATTTAAAATCAAACGGAAATATCAAATAACAACAAATGAAACGCATTATTTTTATCTCTCTAACCGTGTTGGCGCTTTTAGGGCTAACCATTTTCAAATTACTTGCTAATTCTAAAGAAGCCAAGAAAAAAATCTATATTCACGACATGCAAGCAGCTGTTTTGGTGGATACTGAACAGCCCCGAATGCATACTTTTGAAAGTGCATTTTCCTATTTAGGAGTTTTTGATGCAATGCATCAAAATAACGTGGCCTCAGAAGCATCGGGAAAACTCATTGAATTATTAGTTAAAGAAGGAGATCAAGTAAGTAAAGGACAAGTCCTTGCTAAACTTGACGACGAGCTCATTTCATTGCAAATTGAGAACGCCAAACTCAATATTGCACAGCTTAAAAACGACAATGCTCGTTTTGCAAACTTGCGAAAAGAGCAAGCTGTTTCCTCTATGGAAGCAGAAAAAATGGAGCTCGCTCTTAAGACGGCAGAGGTACAACTTAAACAATTGCAAAAGCAACTTCGTGGCACCAAAATACTTGCTCCTTTTTCAGGTGTTGTCTCAAAGAAAATGGCCGACCTTGGTTCAATGGTCATGCCCGGTACACCTATTGTAGAGCTTACAGATATTTCTCAACTCAAACTTTCTATATCTGTACCTGAACGCGATGTTCTCAAGTTCAAAAAAGGTCAAAGTGTAGACGTTTCTGTGGACGCTCAAGACAAAGAAGTGAAAGGTACTATTTACAGCATCTCAGTTCAGGCAGATGCTTTGCACAATTTCAAAGTTCAGGTCTTAGTTAATAACACAAGCTCGGATAAAATCCTTGCAGGCATGTACGGTAATGTAATGCTCCTCAATAATGAAAGTGTGAAGGCATTAGCGGTTCCGCGAAAAGCACTCATAGGTTCGACAAAATCTCCAAAAATATATGTTGTCAAAAATGGACGAGCATATCTAAACGCCTTTAGTCCTGGAACTTCAGACGGAAATTTTATTGAGGTGGTTTCTGGCCTTAAGGCTACAGATGAGCTTGTCATCAAAGGCCAAGTTAATTTGGAAAATGGTATGAACATCAAACGCAACAAATAGCCTTATGACACTTACGGAATTAGCCATCAAACGGCCTTCTTTCATCATTGTAATCTTTACAATTTTAGTTGGGGGTGGTTTACTGAGTTATAAACAACTCTCCTATGAATTAATGCCGGATTTTTCGGCACCTTTGTTAACCATTACAACTGCCTATCCTGGAGCCTCCCCATCTACAGTAGAAAGTCAGGTTTCAAAACCATTGGAAGATGTATTAAGTGGTATGGAGAATGTAGATGAAGTCACATCGTTCTCTTTTGATAATGCGTCTTTTGTACTCCTTGAATTCAAAGCTTCGGCAAATATTGACGATGCTTTAGAAGATGCACAGCGCAAAATCAACAACAATCTCAATAGACTACCTGAGGACGCCCAAAACCCAATGGTGGCAAAGATTGAGCCAAATGCTACACCAGTTTTGCAATTGAGCGCTGTTGCCAAAAATTTGACAGACGCCGAACTCATGCGCCTTATGGATGATCAACTTTTGCCTGCTATTAAGCAAGTAAAAGGTGTGGCAGAGGTGCAAGTGATTGGTGGAGAGCGCCGTTCATTTAGGGTCAATGTCGACAAGGATAAAATGCGCAAATTAGGCTTGTCTCTTGCGCAGATCAATCAGGCCATAGCTCTTTCAAACTTAGATTTTCCAACAGGAAAAATCAAGAGCAGCAACGAGCAAATTACGGTACGCCTTACGGGGAAGTACAAGGATGTGAATGATTTACAAGAGCTCGTTCTTTTTGCTAAAGGCACTAGTACAATTCGCCTTCGCGATGTGGCAGATGTTGCAGACGCAAGTGAAGATCAAATTACGATCTCGCGTTTAAATGGTGTGAACGGTATAGGTTTGCGCATCAAAAAACAATCTGATGCCAATGCTGTTGATGTTGCCAATGCCACCAAAGCAAAATTTAAAGATCTCGAGCAAAAATATACTAAGGAGGGGCTGAATTTTACTGTAGCTACGGATACATCAATTCCAACAATTGAATCTGTTGATGCCGTAATTCATGATCTAGAATTAGCTGTTTTCTTGGTTGCACTCGTGATGCTTTTATTTTTACACACAGTCCGCAATGCATTTATTGTATTAGTTTCTATTCCCGCTTCTTTGATTTCTACTTTCGTAGCCATGTATTTATTGGGTTATACACTCAATTTAATGACTCTTTTAGCCATGTC
>JAURNL010000009.1 GCA_030830205.1 Crocinitomicaceae bacterium
ATAATTTAAGCATCTTGGATGTTGCAGGAAAGTCAATAAAATTGGAATTTACTTTACTTAACGAAAGCGTACATCAAATTCAACTCGATCATTTAGAAAATGGCGTATACTGGCTTGTTGTTCATACAAACCAAGGCAAAACAGTAAAGCAATTTGAGCTTATCAGATAATCAGTCGACACTTAGGTGCCCGCGCGCATAGCTGTAAATTCGGCTGCGCTCTGCAACTTCCCTTCGGAAATAAATGGCTTGTTGCTTTGGGATGTAGCGCTTTTTATGCTGCCCAAATAGAAGGATATTCAATACCTTTTTAACCCAGTTGTATGTAGGTGTATAAGTTTCGTCGATTGGATGCTTTGCAGCTAGGCTCTGGTGTAGATCTGAATGAAGTCCCATCTGAAGGAGTTGTTGTCGCACTTCTTCGGAACGATTGTTGAATTTATGCAAGTGATCAGGATCAATTTCCTTGAGTTTTGCAATGCGGTTTGCCTGAAATTCTAGGTCTAAAAAAGCCCGCTCTAATTCTTCAATGCTCATCATAATGCTGCAAAAATAACCTAAATCTTTTCAAATAAGCCTAAAAATTCAGCGTTGCCATCTCCACCGAGAATAGGAGAATTGATGTATTCTATCCATTTCAACTGATTGCGTAAGGCCATTTGCTTGATATTGTCAAGTAGAGTAGGGTATTGACTAGCATCTTTGACTACTCCTGCTTTATTTAGTGATCCTGGGCCTAATTCGAATTGTGGCTTTATCAGTAAGATAATTTTTGCTTGGGGTTTGAGAAAAGGTATTGTAAACGGTAAAACTTTTTCTAGGGAAATAAAAGAGACATCTACCACTAAGCCATCTACTTGCTCAGGTATCAATTTAGGTGTGAGGTCGCGTGCATGTGTTTTTTCTAAATTAATAACACGTTGATCAGCTTTGATCTTATCGTGAAGTTGTTTTTGACCAACATCTACACAGTAGGCCTTGGCTAGGCCTCTTGAGAGCAATACTTCGGTAAAACCACCTGTGCTTGCTCCTAAATCTATAAAAATTTGATCTTTGACCTCAATTTTCCAGAAATCAAGTGCGGCGATTAATTTAAAAGCAGCTCTTGACACCCACGGAATCTCCTCAGCTAGTAATTCAATGATGGCATTAGTAGGTACTTTTTTACCTGGTTTGGAAAATAATTTCCCATTCACTTTAACGCCGTACTTCTTAATGATTTCTTCTGCGCGTACTCTGCTGCTGACCAAGCCACGTTCGAGAATTATTTTATCAATGCGATCTTCTTCCATATAATTTTCTGGCGGTTTGTTTAGTACGGGTACAAATAAAGGATTTTTTCAGGCCACCCTTCGAGCTGAAGATAGATAGGACTGTCCTTAACTTTTTTATTGCTGAGTGCAGTGATGTCTATTTTGAGCCAGCCACTTGGAGCACTATTTTGATTACTTGGTTTGAGGATGATTTTGCAAGTTCGAATAGGAGGAAATGATTTTGCAATAGCCTCGTTCCCTACCATTACTAGGCTGCCATCCGCTGAAAAATCATGGTATTGAATCCATAAATAGTTTTCTTCTAATCTTGTAGAATCAATAATCAATGTCGCGCTTGGGTTAGACATAAGTTCGTCGTCGATGAGGGCTACACTATTTTCTAATGGGGTGTTTGAGTCTTGGGAAATTGGGTATTTCAATGTTTGGACACTTTTTTGAGTAAGACTACAGCTCCATAAAAGCCAAAGGCTTGAAGTAAAAAGGATATATTTCATAACTATGGTGCTTAAGCAGACTCAAAAGTAATACCATTTGCGCAAAGAGTCCTATTTTTGTAGCCGAATGAAGACCAAAACACTTAAAAAGAACAAAGTCAACGTTGTGACGCTTGGCTGTTCCAAAAACACCTTTGACTCTGAACTGTTAATGGCTCAGCTAAAGGCCAATCAATTTGAGGTAGAGCACGAAGCCCAACAAGATGACTCTGAAATCGTTATCATCAATACATGCGGCTTTATAGACAATGCTAAGCAAGAATCAATTGATACTATTTTACGCTATGCAGAAGCCAAACAAGAAGGATTGGTTGAGAAAGTTTATGTAACGGGTTGCTTGTCTGAGCGCTATCGTGAAGATTTGGAGCGTGAAATACCCGAAGTTGATGCCTATTTTGGTACCAGAGAACTTCCGCGCCTTCTCAAAACACTCAAAGCTGATTACAAACATGAACTTGTCGGTGAGCGCATTCTTACCACTCCAAGTCATTATGCATATTTCAAGATTGCAGAGGGGTGTGATAGACCTTGTTCTTTTTGTGCAATTCCACTGATGCGGGGAAGCCATACATCAACCCCTATTGAAGATTTAGTACTACAAGCCAAAGGCCTTGTCGCGAAAGGTGTCAAAGAAATCATGCTTATTGCCCAAGACTTAACCTACTATGGTCTCGATCTCTACAAAAAACGTGCGCTTGCAGATTTGCTCAAACGCCTCTCTGATATTGAAGGCTTAGATTGGATCCGTTTGCATTATGCTTTTCCATCTGGCTTTCCCATGGATGTTTTAGATGTTATGGCCGAGCGGAGCAATATTTGCAACTATCTTGATATGCCTTTGCAACACGGTTCAACTAAAATTCTTCAAGCAATGCGAAGAGGTATTACCCGTGAAAAAACTGAAGAGTTGGTGGCCACCATTCGAGCAAAAGTTCCTGGTTTAGCCTTGCGAACCACACTTATTGCGGGTTACCCTGGAGAAACCGAAGCTGACTTCCAGGAAATGTATGATTTTGTGGAGCGCACGCGCTTTGATCGCTTAGGGATCTTTACGTACTCTCATGAAGAAAACACACATGCCTATCAGTTTACTGATGATGTAGAAGCTGCTATTAAAAAAGAGCGCGCTGATGCAATTATGGAATTGCAAAGTGGTATTTCTTACGAACTCAATCAAATCAAGGTCGGTAAAGAATACAAAGTGCTTTTTGATCGTACAGAAGGCGACTATTTCATTGGTCGTTCCGAATTTGATTCTCCGGAAGTTGATAATGAAGTTTTGGTAAAAAAAGCGGATGGTTATGTTCGATTGGGAGATTTTTCGCGTGTATTAATCACCAGTGCAGATCATTACGATCTTTACGGTAAGCTTATTTTATGATTCTTAAAGTT
The DNA here is from genome assembly GCA_030830205.1 of Crocinitomicaceae bacterium. Taxonomy (GTDB): domain Bacteria; phylum Bacteroidota; class Bacteroidia; order Flavobacteriales_D; family Crocinitomicaceae; genus UBA952. Next base: position 3,160 of record JAURNL010000009.1, read on the forward strand.
GGAATTTTCTTAATGTTGAGTTTGGTGCTGATTTCCTGTGGACGGGAAAATCGTGCTCGGATGGATCAATTTGATCTTTTGGAGCATAGTGCAAGCTCAGAGCCAATTAAACATTTTAATAAAAGTATCCAACTCGATAATATTCAAATTGTTTATCCTCATTTTGGGGGTCACCCGTTTTCAACCTTAATGCAAAAACTGATTAAAAGTGATACGTTGGGTGTGTTTTGTGTAGGGCAGCGAAGTGTGCATATTCGCTACAAAGTTTTGTGGGCCACAGACAACGTATTGAGTATGAACCAAGAAGTATGGTTGGATTGCCCAATGTCAGAAGGTAAAAGAAAAACAATAATCAATTTATTATTTACAATTCAGAACAAAGAAATTTATAAGTTGGAATTAGAAGGTTCTCCTGGGCTTTTGCAAGATATTCAAGTTGCGCTGCGTAAACGCGAAACTCCTTATTGTAGTGCGCCTAAAATTGAAGAAGTTTTTCCGATTGTTAAATCGGGTAGAATAGAAGTGACTCCACACTATGCTAGTTCGCTTTGCGACACGACATTTAAAAGAAATGGAATTCGCCGAGAAGATTTACGTATCGTTTCTAATCAGACTTTTCTATCTTTGAAATCAAATAACAATACAAATTAACATGGGATTACTAGACAATAAAGTAGTTATAATTACAGGTGCCTCCCGTGGCATCGGCAAAGCAATTGCTGAAACTTGCGTTCGACAAGGTGCTATTGTTGCTTTTACTTATTTATCATCTGAAGAAAAAGCACGCGCACTAGAAGCTGAATTGACGGCCAATGGAGGCGTTGCCAAAGGATTTCGTTCAGATGCTTCAAAATTTGATGACGCACAACAACTCGTTGATGATGTTGTTGCTGCTTTTGGTACGGTAGATGTCTTGGTGAACAATGCTGGTATTACCCGTGATACCCTATTGATGCGAATGACCGAGGAACAATGGGACGAAGTCATCAATACCAATTTAAAATCTGCCTTCAACTTGACCAAAGCCGTTCAAAAGCCTATGCTAAAAGCGCGTTCTGGTTCTATCATCAATATGAGTTCTGTTGTTGGTGTTAAAGGAAATGCAGGTCAATCTAACTACGCAGCTTCGAAAGCTGGGCTCATTGGATTCACCAAATCTATTGCGGCTGAGCTGGGTTCCCGTAATATTCGCTGTAATGCCATTGCGCCTGGCTTCATTGAAACCGAAATGACCGAAGTATTAGATCAAGAAGTTGTAGCTTCTTGGCGCAATAGTATTCCCCTCAAGCGCGGTGGTCAGCCTGTAGATGTTGCTAATGCTACTGTATTCTTGGCTTCTGATCTTTCTGCTTACATTACCGGTCAAACACTACACGTTTGTGGTGGAATGCTCATGTAAAACCTATGAATACTATTCGCCCCAGACGCAATCGAAAAAACAGCGCCATCAGAAATATGGTCGAGGAAACGCAATTAGGCGTGCAGCACCTCATTTATCCCATTTTTTTAAAAGATGGAAAGGGAATTAAAGATGAGGTCGCTTCTTTACCTCATAATTTTCGTTGGTCTTTGGATATGCTTTTGCCCGAAATCGAGAGTTGTCTCAATTTAGGAATTAAAACTTTTGATATTTTCCCTGCTGTAGACGAAGGGCATAAAGATCAAATGGCCAGCTATAGTTGGGCTTCAGATAATTTTTACTTGAAAGCCATATCAGAGATTAAATCTCGTTTTCCGGAGGCTGTCGTCATGACTGACGTCGCAATGGATCCATATTCCTCTGATGGTCACGATGGCTTGGTTCAAAACGGACAAATTCTCAATGACGAAACCTTGCCTATTTTGGCTAAAATGACGATCGCTCAAGCTCAGGCGGGAGCAGACATCATCGGGCCTTCAGACATGATGGACGGCCGTGTTGGCTTCTTGCGCAGTGCTTTAGATGAACATGGATTTAGTAATACTTCGATCATGTCCTATACGGCAAAATATGCCAGCGCATTTTATGGACCATTTCGTGATGCCTTAAATTCTGCTCCAAAATCTGGAGATAAGAAAACGTATCAAATGAATCCTGCGAATAAGCGGGAGGCAATGCTAGAAGCTCAACTAGACTTCGAAGAGGGTGCAGATATGCTCATGGTGAAGCCTGCGCTATGCTACCTTGATATCATTGCTTTATTGAAGGAAAACTTTCCTTTACCGATTACAGCCTATAACGTTAGTGGAGAGTGTGCCATGGTCTATGCAGCGGCCCAAAATGGTTGGCTAGACTATGAGCGTGCTGTTACAGAAATGCTTTTGAGTATCCGTAGGGCAGGAGCTGATGGAATTCTAAGCTACTTTGCCAAAGATTTTGCTCATTTTGTGCGTTCTTAAATCATTCAACATATGCCAATAGCGCTTACCTCACAATTTATTAGTTTAGAAGAATTCGAGCACTTACTGCACACACAAGAAAAACTTGTTTTAGCTGATGAATTAAAGGAGAGTATTCAAAATTGCAGAACCTACTTGGATCAAAAGGTTGCTCAAAGCACTCAACTTATTTATGGTGTTAACACAGGATTTGGTTCCCTTTGTGATACAGCAATTTCAAAAGAAGAGCTTTCTACATTGCAGCGAAATCTGGTTTGTTCCCATGCTTGTGGCATGGGGGAAGAGGTTCCTCAAGAGGTGGTACGCAGAATGCTTTTACTTAAGGTTCTTGGGCTTTCTAAGGGCGCTTCAGGTGTTCAACTTGCTACTGTTGAACGACTATTATTTTTCTTCAATGAACAGATTTACCCTGTGGTTTACCAGCAAGGAAGTTTAGGTGCGTCAGGTGATCTTGCGCCACTCGCGCATTTGTCCCTACCATTGATTGGAGAAGGAGAAGTATACTGTGAAAATCAAAAGATTAAATCAAGTGAATTAAATAAAAGATTTAATTTGAAACCAATCGTGCTTCAGTCTAAAGAAGGCTTGGCCTTGTTGAATGGCACGCAGTTTATGTCTGCATATGCATCTTATGCCGTGGCAACATCTTACCGGCTTTTTGAAGGATTTAATCAGGTAGCGGCACTCTCTATGGAAGCCTATGATGCGCGCAAAGAGCCATTTGAGGCAAATGTCAATGAAATAAGAAATCAAATTGGTCAAATTCGTGTAGCATCTTGGTTTAGAATTCAATTAGAGGGAAGCCAAATAATAGAGCAAGCCAAAGCCCATGTTCAAGATCCCTATTCGTTTCGTTGTATTCCGCAAGTCCACGGTGCAACCCTTGATACAATAGACCATGCAGCACAAATAGTTACTAGAGAAATCAATGCGGTTACCGATAATCCTACAGTTTTTCCAGAAGAAGACCAAGTCGTATCGGCTGGAAACTTTCATGGGCAACCTTTAGCGCTTATTTTAGATTTCTTGGCTATTGCCATGGCTGAAATGGGCAGCATCTCAGAAAGAAGAACCTATAAACTGATTTCAGGTACCCGCGGTTTGCCTGCTTTTTTGGTAAAGAATCCAGGGTTGAATTCAGGTTTGATGATTACGCAATATACTTGCGCTTCTATTGTGAGTCAAAACAAGCAACTTTGTACACCAGCCTCTATTGACAGCATAGACAGTAGCAATGGTCAGGAAGATCATGTAAGTATGGGAGCAAATGCGGCTACTAAATTATATCGTGTCTTAGATAACTGTCTGAGTATATTGGCTATTGAACTTATTCATGCTGCCCAAGGCTTAGAATTTAGAAGGCCTTTGCAGGCATCAGTTTGGTCAGAGGCATTGCACTCAGAATTCAGAAAAATCATACCAAGTATTGACACCGATCGCATCATGGCAACAGACATGCAAGAAGCACGTCAATTTTTACAACAATACCTCACACATGAGTCTATCTGAAAGTCAAGACACGGTCGATAATCCAAGCAAAATACCCGCTTATTTATTGGTCTTAATAGTATTATCTAGCATCAATATTATTGGAAGTGCCTTGGGAGCTATTAGTGGTATGCTAGGTGCAAGGCCTGATAAGGAAATGATCAAAGATGCCAAGCTAGAGTTTGCCAACATGCGCGAACAACTAGAAGCCGGAGGGGCCGATGATTACATTTATATAATCGATCAAATGGAGCATATCGCAAAAAATATGTTTGACCATTTTCAGGCATATAACAGTATACAGTTTTTAATCTTATTGATCGGATTTACGGGCGTATACTTGATGTATAAAGGAAGAAAATTGGGCTTCCACTTTTATATTATTTACAGTCTAGGACTTGTAGTTTTACCTTATCTGTTTAACCCTATCACTGGTATTCCGACAATCCTAACTTTGGTTGGAATTGTTTACGGTGGTATTTGGGTATTTCTGTACAGTAGGAATCTTCATTGGATGAAAGATTAATTCCACTTCAGATTAAAATATTTTACCAGGATTGAGTATCCCTTTGGGGTCAAAAACGTGTTTGATACCACGCATGAGTTCCATTCCAGAGGGGCTAAATGCCAGATCCATGTATGGTTTCTGGACAAGTCCTATGCCGTGTTCACCAGAAATTGTGCCACCCAACTTAATCACTTCAGTAAAAAGTTCTCGAATGGCAATTGGGAGTTCTTCATTCCAAAAAAGGTCACTGAGGTTTCCTTTAATGATGTTTACATGTAAGTTCCCATCACCCGCATGGCCATAACAAACTGATTCAAAACCATATTTACCCCCTATATTCTTAACAGTTTCAAGCAATTGAGGCAAGGCAAAGCGGGGGACAACAGTGTCTTCTTCTTTATAAACAGACTGGGCCTTTACTGCTTCACCAACCTTTCTTCTTAAGCCCCAAAGCGTATTTTTTTGGGCCTCAGATTCAGCAAATAGAATTTCATCTGTTTCATAATTTTCTAATACAGAAAGTATGATTTCACATTCCTTCATGAGTTGTTCTGAATCAAAACCATCCACTTCGATGAGCAAATGGGCTGCATGTTCGTCTTTGACTTCAATGCTGTAGTCTTGAGAAAATGCTTGTGACCATTTGAGTGCATTATGTTCCATAAATTCAAGTCCGCTGGGGGTTATTCCGGCATTAAAAATGGAGGAAACTGCTTGGCATGCATGCAATGCGTCGTAAAATGGAACGAGCATGAGTAATGTTTGAGTCGGATGTGCGATGAGTCGAAGAACAATTTTTGTAACAAATGCTAAGGTGCCTTCAGAGCCAACTACTAGTTGGGTGAGGTTGTAACCAGTTGCATTTTTTACAACATTAGCTCCCGTCCACATGATGGTACCGTCTGCCAATACTATTTCAAGGTTTAAAACCCAATCTTTAGTTACTCCATATTTTACGGCTTTTGGGCCTCCCGAATTCTCTGCAATATTACCACCGATGAAACAAGATCCTTTACTTGCCGGGTCAGGTGGGTAAAAAAGTCCTTTGGCTTTTACAGCGTCTTGTAAAACTTCTGTAATGACGCCAGGTTCAGTGATTACTTGCGCATTTTTTTCATCAATTTCTAGGATGCGGTTGAGTTTTTCGGAACTCAACATTACACCACCATAGATAGGCAGGCAGCCACCACTCAAACCTGTTCTTGCTCCTGCAGGTGTTACGGGAATATTACATTGATGACAATAGGCTAGTATGTCAGAAACTTCTTGAGTGCTCTTAGGAAAGAGAACTACACTCGGTGTAAATTGGAGGTCTTCTGTGTGGTCGTGGTTATAAGCTACGCAAGTATCGCGGTCATATTTACATCTGTCTCCAAGAAGAGATTCAAAAAAGTCAAGGTCAGTCGGGTTTATGGAATGATACATGAGCTATTTAATTTTTTTAGCACCTACAAAAAAGATATCTCGCGTATTGATGGGAATGGACGCAGCTTTAGGAATACGCTCATACAACCATTGTTGCCAACGTTTTGGTTTTTTATTTAACATCAACAAAGCAAAATAGATCAATCTCAAAGATCGGTAAACTGGCGGATATCTAAAAAAGACTGGTTCAAATCCATTTTGAATTAATAGGCTTGTCATGGATTTCTGAGTAAAATAATGAAGATGTGTTGGAGGGTGTATCATTCGCCATTTTTTACCCTGTAATCGAGGAAGTAATGCTCCGAAATCTCCAGTTGTAAGGTAAATCATGCCACCGGGTTTACATTCCATTTGTGCTTTGGCTAAAAATGCGCCTGGATTTGCCAGATGCTCAATAACATCCCACATGAAGATAGCATCGTATTGTTTATCAGTTGATGATTCTAAATAGTTCTCAGCAGAGAAAAAAGGTCCAAAATTTGAATTTGCATAGGTGATTGCCGCTTCAGAAATATCATAGCCTTGGTAAGAGACATGAGGAAAAGTTTGTTTGAGTGTTTCGTAGAAGAAACCATATGCACAACCAATTTCTAAAGCATTTTTTGGATGTTGCTCATCTTTTAATATTTGTTTGGTGCGCTTAGCAAAGTTAAGTTGAAGAATTTCCTTATCGGCAAGATAATCTGCATATTCCTCACCTTTGAAATAGTTTTCTGCGTAAAGTTGTTGTAAATAGGAGTGGTCTAATTGCAGGTTTGCCCAGCCGTGGCCACATTTTGAGCACTTTAAAAGGCTATTGTCGAATATGGGTTTTGTTTCAGATAAATCACAGATTGGACATTGCGTATTTTCCATGGTTACGAACATAACTAAAATTGGTGAATTCTTGTCGACGGCGCATTTTATTTTATCTTTGAGTAGAAAATCGAAACAATGTCTCAAGAAGTATTTTTAATAGATGGAATCCGCAGTGCAATTGGTAATTTTGGTGGAAGTTTGTCTTCTCTCAGAGCTGATGATTTGGCGGCTAAAGTCCTAGCCGGATTATTAGATCGTCATCCAAATATAGACCCTAGGCACATAGAAGATGTGCTTCTAGGTTGTGCAAATCAAGCAGGTGAAGATAATAGAAATGTAGCCCGAATGGCAGCACTTTTGGCTGGATATCCTATAGAAGTTCCCGGAGAAACTGTCAATAGACTTTGTGCGTCAGGTTTAGCGGCAGCGATTAATGCTACGCGTGCCTTGCAAAGTGGTGATGGCAACCTTTATGTAGCAGGCGGAGTTGAGCACATGACAAGAGGCCCTTGGGTGATTTCTAAAACATCAAGTGCTTTTGGACGAGATGCTCACATGCATGACTCCAGTTTTGGGTGGCGCTTCATTAATCCGCAAATGGAGACGCTTTATGGGGTTGATAGCATGGGTATGACTGCAGAAAATCTAGCAACTCAATACCATATTTCAAGAGAAGACCAAGATGCATTTGCTTGTTGGAGTCAAGAAAAAACTGCTGCAGCTCAAGCTGCCGGATTTTACACAGAAGAAATCCTCCCTATATCAATTCCACAAAAAAAAGGCGATGCAATTGTTTTTGATCGCGATGAATTTCCGCGCGCAAGTACAAGCTTGGCTACTTTAGCCAATCTAAGGCCCGCTTTTAAAAAAGAGGGGAGTGTTACTGCTGGTAATGCTTCAGGATTAAATGATGGTGCAGCAGCATTGCTTTTAGCCAATGAAGAGGGCTTGCAAGTGCACGGTCTTGAGCCGTTGGCAAAAATAGTGTCAGCAGCCGTTGCCGGAGTGGAACCACGGATCATGGGTATTGGACCCGTTCCCGCGAGTCAAAAAGCTTTACAAAGAGCAGGGCTAACGCTATCTGATATGGATTTAATAGAAATCAACGAAGCATTTGCAGCACAAGTATTGGCTTGTACACGTGCACTTGGTCTTTCAGATCGAGATACACGCATCAATCCCAATGGTGGTGCCATCTCTTTGGGTCATCCGCTCGGTATGTCTGGTGCTCGCTTACTTTTAACAGCTGCAAGGCAATTAAAACGCAGCAACAAACGTTATGCACTTGTAACCATGTGTATTGGTGTTGGTCAAGGCTATGCAGCCGTAATAGAAAATGCAACAACTTGAAAATAAAAAAGGTGCGCGGGCTGTTTTTTTTAATTATTGTACTGAGTTTTTTCTCTTGTAAAAAAGAAGCTACACGTTGGCAATCCAATTGGTTATTGCCCGTGCTCAATGATACCCTTAACCTGACTCATCTTTACAACGATTCTACCTTGAGCATAAGTAATGGTCAAATTGAAATCGAATTGAGTCGAACTATACTTGACCTTACGCTTGCAGATCTTGTTCAAATTCCCGACACCACTATTTCTCAAGAATATCAATCTAATTTCACAGTTAATAATGTTACACCGGGTTTTGTTTTTGTCAATACAGTAAAGGTGCATGATCTTGAACTTGGTGATATTCAACTCAAACAAGTACGTGTGCAGTCTGGTCAAATCCAACTCAAAGTTTACAATCCGCTCAATACAGCAGTTATTTATCAAATTCAACTCCCAGGAGTCACTCAAAATGGTCAAGTTTTTACTCAGAATTACGCAGTTGCTGCAGGTACAGTTCAAAATCCAACGGTATCCACCGAAAATATAAACTTGAGTGGTTATGATATTGATCTTGGAGGTTTGCAGGGTTTAGAACATAACAAACTTCAATCAAAATTGACGCTCAAAACAGATCCGAATGGTCCTTCGGTGTCTATCTATAATAATCAGGTATTCAAGTTCGAAGCCTCATTTGAAAACTTGCGCTTTGACTATGCTAAAGGATTTTTTGGTTCTACCATTATTTCCGGACAAAAAGAATTTACCATTCCTTTTCTAGATAAAATTACAAGTGGTACAATATCTTTACCTGACCTCAGTTTGGATCTACACATTGAAAATGGATTTAAAATGGCCTTACGTGCTCAAATCGAGGAGTTAAGTGCTCTCAATACGCAAGGACAAGCCATTGGGTTGTTAGCTCCAAGTATCGGCCCAAGTATGTTTTTAGCTCCCGCAGTAGGCTCATGGAACTCATTACAACCGAGTACGCTTGATCTTCATTTTGATCAGAACAATAGTAATATCAAATCGTATCTAGAAAACCTCGGCGCTTTTCAACAAGTTAGTTATCAACTACAGCCCAACCCATGGGGTAATACAGCTGCTGGCCACGATGAAGCTTTTGCCCATAGTCACTTGCGTCTGCAAATGTCGGCACAAATGCCTATGGCCCTCAATGCAGATGGACTTTCTTTACAAGATACATTTGATTTGAATTTTTCGCAAGATCTTCAACGAAGTCATATTACGGGTGCAACAGCGGTTTTAACTGCAACAAACGCGTTTCCGCTGGCATGTGAAATCGTATTATATTTCATGAAAGATGGTCAAATATGGCATACTGTAGTAGCAGATGCACAGCTTTCCTCTGCCGCATTAGGACAAATTGACCCATTGGATGGCTTGCTTAAAAAGAAAAGTAAAATCAATATTGTGCTACCTTCCTCTTTGGTTGCCGATCTTCAAGAGCTCAATGAAGTTGTTGTATCAGCTACTTTTTCTACAACCGACCCCAATACTGGAATGTCCATCATGCAGTCTATACAAGCCAATGCTTTTTTAGCTCTTCAAATGCAGTTGCAACTACAAACCCAAATGAGACCATGATGCGTATTTTATTGCTCTTTTTGGTACTTTGCTTGCAATCTGTGAATGCACAGCAGTCCATGTTTATTAATTCCTACGGTGGCTACAATAGTTCTGGTGTACGTCGTGAGGTGTCCGATGCATTTTTTTATGGTGGCCTTATAGATTCATTAGCAATTGAAAATTCTTACAATAAGTTGCAACAACGCAATTCCTTTGGACTTCAAATGGGACTTAACGCCCAATGGCAAAGTCCTTGGACTTTGGCAAAAGAGAAAAGGAAATGGGGGTCGAGCTATAACTGGACTTTTGGTGCAGGGATACATCAATATGCTGCAATTCAATTCTCCAAGGATTTGTTTGGTTTGACATTTAAAGGTGGGCAGCCGTTTGCTGGAGATTCTCTGCAGCTGAGTCCATTAAATGCAGAGCAAATGATATTCTCAAAAATTGGCTTAGGTTGCTATGACCCTGAGACTCATTCTTCATTTTTAATTCATTTTGTATCTGTTCAACAATATTTACAAGCTGAAATTCAGAATGGGACTTGGTATCAGGACCCCAGCTCTGCACAAATTGAGCTTGATCTTATGGGTAAAGCAAATTTATTTGGCAATAAAACCAATGCTTATGGAGTTGCACTCGATATAGATTATAGATTTGGAGATAACGACACTAGTTTGCAAGCAAAGGAATTTCAATTGCTTATCCAAAATCTAGGTTTTGCTCGTAGTAGTCAAAACGATGCATATCAATTAGATGGTCACTTAAGCTTTGGAGCATATTCCTTCGCCGATTTACAACAACTAGAGGTATCCAATATAGCGAGTCAATTACTAGATTCCTTAGGGTATCAGAAAGAAC
>JAURNL010000067.1 GCA_030830205.1 Crocinitomicaceae bacterium
ATTGCCGCTTCAAAAAGAGTGGTATTAAATTCATCGACTACAAAGACGCTAACTTCCTATTGAAATTGGTAAACGAACAAGGTAAAATTTTACCTCGTCGCATCACTGGTACTTCCCAAAAGTATCAAAAACGTGTCAACAAAGCCATCAAGCGCGCTCGTCATCTAGCGATCTTGCCCTACGTTGGCGACATGTTGAAATAAGTCATTGTTGAACGATATAATTGAGAAATCATGGAAGTCATTCTTAAGAAAAATGTAGATAAACTCGGTTACGCCAATGAGGTTGTAACTGTTAAGCCAGGATACGGACGTAATTTCCTTATCCCACAAGGGTATGCTGTTTTGGCTACCGCAAGTGCCAAAAAAGCACATGAAGAAGTTATGCGTCAGAAGTCGCACAAAGAATCTAAAATGCTAGCTGAAGCACAAGCAATTGCTACTAAGTTGGCAGATGTATCTGTGAGCATTTCAACCAAAGCTGGTGAGAACGGCAAAATCTTCGGATCAGTCAATACCGTACAGCTTGCTGAGGCTCTTCGTGGTCAAGGATTCGACATCGACCGCAAATCCCTTAAAATCAAAGACGAACCTATTCGTGAACTTGGATCTTTTGAAGCTGAAGCAAACCTTTACAAAGGTGTTAAACAAAGCTTTAAATTCGAAGTAGTAAGCGAATAAGCAAATTCTACCCATAAAAAAAGCCTCGCACAAGCGAGGCTTTTTTTATGCACTTTATTTTCTACTCCAATTAAAGTTCTTTGATTAGGTGATTTTTCACATAATCATAAACACCTTGCTCTAATGTGTGGAATCCTGATGTATAGCCAGCAGAAAGGAGTTTGTCCATGTCAGCTTGCGTAAAATATTGGTATTTGTCACGAATGTCAATTGGTGTGTCAATGAATGATATTTGGGGTTCAAGACCCAAGGCTTCAAATGTAAGTCGGGCCAGATCGTAGAATGTACGAGCTTTACCAGATCCTAAGTTATAAAGTCCACTTTTGGGTAGCTTTTCTATTAAGAAAAGGCAAACCTTGGCAACATCTTTTACGTATACAAAATCACGGAGTTGTTCACCGTCTTTATAATTGGGGTGGTGGGAGCGAAAAAGCTGCATCTCTCCTTTTTCCTTAATTTGTTTAAAGGTGTGTAAGACAACGCTGGCCATTCGTCCTTTGTGGTATTCTTTAGGGCCGTATACATTGAAAAATTTTAGTCCGTACCAGTGTGGTGGGCAGGTATCCTGTCCCAAGGCCCAGATGTCAAAATCATTTTTAGATTTACCGTAGAGGTTCAATGGTTGTAATTTTGAACTCAGGTTGTGTTCATCCTTATACCCATATTCACCCAAACCATAGGTTGCAGCGCTACTTGCATAAACCAAAGGGATTTGTGCTTTTGTACAAATCTGCCAAATCAACTTGCTGTATTCAAGGTTTAGATGATCAAGTATTTCTTGGTTTTTCTCGGTGGTGTCGGTTCGCGCACCCAAATGAAAAACATAGTCTATGAATTTTTGGTTTTCTTCAAACCAAGGTAAAAAAGCCTCACGGTCAATGCACTGCTCAAATGAGAGCTTGATCCAGTTAGGTTTTTTGTCTGTAGACGAAAAGTTATCTACTAAGATGAGGTTTTTATGCCCGGCTTCATTAAGGGCTTCGGCTAAATAACTGGCAATAAAGCCAGCTGCTCCAGTAACTACAATCATGTTAAAATAATCCGTTGATTTCTGCGTCTATGGCATTGATAATTTTACCTAGATCTTCTTGATTTTCAGGGAAACGGTTATTATCGACATCGATGATTAGTAATTTACCTTTGTCATAGGTTGAAATCCATGCTTCGTAGCGCTCATTTAGACGTTTGAGGTAGTCCAAACGAATACTCTCTTCATAGTCTCGTCCACGTTGCTGTATCTGCGAAACTAAGGTAGGTACGCTTGCGCGGAGGTAAATGAGTAGGTCTGGTGCGGATACGAAGGAATCCATTAAGTTGAACAAAGAAAAATAGTTTTCAAAATCTCGGGTAGTCATCAGACCCATTGAATGAAGATTTGGTGCAAAAATGAATGCGTCTTCATAGATGGTTCTGTCCTGAATAACTGTTTGGGTTGATTCTTTGATTTCTTGGATCTGTGTAAAACGACTGTTTAGGTAATAGATTTGCAGATTGAATGACCAGCGCTGCATATCGTGATAGAAATCGTTAAGATAAGGATTTTGGTCGACGTCTTCGAAGTGTGTTTCCCAATTGTAATGTTTTGAAAGTAAGTTGGTTAAGGTGGTTTTTCCGGAACCAATATTCCCTGCGATGGCGACGTGCATAACTAAATTTTTAGGAAGCTAAAGTACGACATTTACAATGAAACATCAAAAATTCATGCCTACATTTTCAGTCTAAAAACCATGATTTTTTGACCTATCTGAAAATAAAAGCGGTCTTGTAATACTTTAAGTTGCTGGTATTCTTCAAGAGGTAGAACTACAGGATTTGTAGGCTGGTCACCGTTAAGTTTTCTAATGGACTTACCTTGGATAATCCAGAGTTTATTTTCAAAGCCAAAAACGGGTGTATTTGTGGCTAATTGCTGCTTGTTTTTAAGTGTTAAGTTACGATCAAACTCATAAAAGCTACCATTGCTTAAGACACAAATTAGATTTTGCTGGAATTCAAAAAATTGGCTAATTTGAATTTCATCAAGCCCGCCAAAACAATTATCAACGATTTGAATGGCTTGTGTCGTGTTGATATTGAATAAAATAAGTCGTTCGCGATATTGATCAAAGAGCCAAATAAAATCAGGTCTTTGACTTACCGCTACATGAGAAATACTTGAAAATTCGAAATCAAAAAAGGCTAGCAATCCTTCTTTTAATTGTAAGGTGTTATCGACAACGCCTATCATTTGTTGACTCTCTGAATGAATCAAGGCACGTAAGCCGCTAATGGGTTGAACAGAGCTGATGTCGGAAAGTATCTTATATGTCTCTTGAAAGCTTTGTTGACTTTGACTGTTCTGCAACCATACTGTATTGTCTTTCCATTGGTAAAGCTGACTCCATTCGTCAGAAGTCCAAAAGTATGTACTGTCTTTGAGCCTTAACTCCTTTTCTAAAACCCAAGTCTGTGTATAGGCAAAACCACAAATTGTCAGGTAGATTATGATTTGAAACAATTTCATTTGTGCCTGAGTATTTCGTTGAGCAAGTGTTCTGAATTTTGCAAGCGTGGAATCTTATGTTGGCCACCAAGCTTTCCTTTTTGTTTGAGCCATCTGTGAAAAGTTCCATTTGTAGCTAAAGTAACTAACGGTAAACCGATGTTGATATTGCCTTTACGCTTGGCATCATAGTCTGCATTTGCTTTTTTGAGGGCCTGATCAAGGGTTTCAGTAAAAACAGATAGGTCAATTGGATCTTGTTCAAATTCGATGAGCCAATGATGTCGTCCAATTTGAGTTGAGTCTGAAAAATCTGGTGCAACGGTATAATCTCGTACCTGAAGGTTATGCATACTGCAGGCTTCGCTAAGTGCTTGCTCTGCATGCTCAATAATCAATTTTTCTCCGAAAGCATTGATGTAATGAGTAGTTCTTCCACTCACAACGAAGCGATATGGATTGATTTGGGTAAAGCGGATGGTATCACCAATAATATAGCGCCATAGTCCAGCAGAGGTTGATATAACCAATGCATAATCTGTGTTGATTTGTACTTGATTAAGCGAGATTACTTCTTTAGAATTGTTGCCATCGAAGGAACTCATGGGAATGAATTCATAAAACACTTCTGAATTGGTCAATAAGAGTAAATCCTTGCTATTTTTTTGATCTTGAAGTCCAAAATACCCTTCTGATGCATTGTAATTTTCGACATAATTCATATCGCTGTTACCTATCAGTTGCTCAAATGCTTTCTGATACGGCACAAAAGATACCCCACCATGAATGTAAAGTTCTAAATTGGGCCATACTTCGGCAATGCTTGATTTTTTACTCTTTTCCAATACTTTTTGTAAGAGCAATAAAGTCCAACTAGGTACTCCGGCGATAATGCAAATGTTTTCATCAATAACTGAAGAAGCCATCCTGTCTAGTTTTTCTTCCCAGTTTTCTAAGAGGGCAATTTCCTTTTTGGGTGTCCGGCGAAGTTCAGTCCAGATTGGTAAATTATTAATGATGATTGCAGAAAGGTCTCCAATAAAAACACCATGACTATGCTGTTCTATTTTTCCTGTTCCTCCAACAATTAGGTGCTTTGCATTGTATAATTTCCTTCCTTCAAAATTATGATAATATTGCGCTAATAAGTCTTTTCCACCAGCGTAGTGGTTTTCGAGCAAAGCGCTCTCAGTTACAGGAAGAATTTTGATGCGGTCTGCAGTTGTACCAGAAGATTTGGCAAACCATTTGGTCGCTCCTGGCCAAAGTAAATCATTTTCACCTTCAATGGCTCGATCAATGTAGGGTTTGAGTGTACCGTAATCAGAGAGTGGTACATTTTTTCGAAAATCTTGATAATCCGAACAAGCAGCAAATTGGTGCGCTCGACCATAGTGTGTTTGAGAACCTTCTAAAAGGAGAAATTCAAGCGTGCGTTCCTGATTTGCTTGAGGTTGATCGCGATAGTCGTGAATGCGATCCATACGCCGACCAATCCACCATGAAAATAAGGTGTTAAACGGCATATTTTATCTGCTTGAATTTAACCCCAGATGAGGATAGATACAATAATGCTTAATAAGGCGATGGTAACGATTGTGCCAACTGCGGCGGTAGATCCTTCAAAAAAGTTGTCTGACATAGCTTAAATTTGATGTGTCAAAAATAACCAATGTTTTGCTTGTAGCAGATATAGAATAAAAAAAAAAGACCCAAAAGGGTCTTTTTCTTTCTTTAGGTGAATGCTTAATCTCTGTTGCCTAAAAGTCGCAACAAAGATAAAAACAGGTTGACAAATGTCAGATATAGTTGGAAACCAGCAAATAAGGCTAATTTTTGACGGAGTGTTCCATCCATTTGTGCTTGGTGCGCCATATTTTTAATCATTTGCATTTCATACGCTACTAAGCCAGTAAAAATGAAAACTGAAACAAGAGAAATGATATATTCAAAGCCACTGCTGCCTAAAAACATGTTGACAACGCTTGAAATGATTACGCCAAAAAGCAGCATGTATAAAAGGCTTCCAAATTTAGTAAGGTCTGTTTTGGTGGTGTAGCCCAAAAAAGCCATAAATCCAAAAGAACCCGCAGTCATTAGAAAGGTAGTAGCAAGTGTACCTGTAGAGTAACTCATGAAGAGTAGGGAAAGGCTCATACCTAAGAGTATTGAATAAATCACAAATAAGGCCATTAAAGTCCCAAATGAAAATTTATTAAAGCCTCCGGCCATTGCAAAAGAGATCAGGATTGGCGAGAATAAAACCACATAAAAAAACATGGAAATTCCACCGCTAGCCGTCATGAAGAGCGTAGCTAGTAATTCAGTATTGGTTCCTATTAAGTAGGAAATAACCCCAGTAATTGTAAGGGCTGCAAACATGTAATTGTATACACTTTTGATGAAATCACGTGCATAATCTTGGCTCAAAGAACCTGAATTTTGATAGTTTAAATCTTCCATTTTTAATGAATTTTAGCTTGTACTAAATTAATAAATTCTTTACGCGTTGCATCGTTAGTCATAAAAATTCCAGTAAATGCGCTTGTTGTTGTTACGGAATTTTGTTTCTGGACTCCACGCATCTGCATGCACATGTGTGCACACTCGATAACTACTGCTACACCTTTGGGAGAAAGCGTTCGCTGTATGCAGTCGCGAATTTCTATTGTCAATCTTTCTTGTACTTGTAATCGACGTGCATATGCATCGATCACACGAGGGATTTTGCTGAGCCCAACAATTTTTCCGTCTGGGATGTAGGCCACATGAGCTTTTCCAAAAAAAGGCAGCATGTGGTGTTCGCACATGGAATATACTTCAATGTCTTTCACAATAACCATCTCGGAATAGGCTTCATGAAAAATTGCCGACTTGATTAGCTGATCTGGATTGAGGTCATAACCACTCGTGAGAAATTGCATGGCTTTAGCGACGCGTTCTGGTGTTTTAATTAAGCCTTCGCGGTTAGGGTCTTCGCCGATTTGTTCGAGCACACCTTTGTAGAGGTCTTGCAAGTTTAGTTTTTCCAAAAGAGATATTGTTTTTTAATAAGAACGAAAATTTCTCAAAAAGGTTCCTTTCCTCCGTAGTATTCTACGTAGTTATTTTCGGTCTCCACGAGCTTGATTTTGGCTAGTTCACCACCATTCATGGCTACTAAAGGTGCTAAAATATTCCAGATTTCAATGGCCATGACTTCTGTGGATGCCATTTTACCTTCTAAAAATGGAACGTCTAAGTTTAGATTTTTATGATCTAAGGGCTCGATAATGTGCAACTTAACAATTTGGCTTAATAGTTTTAAATTCATGACAAAGCCGGTGTCGGGGTCTGGATTGCCTTTTACGGTTACCCACAATTCAAAATTATGACCATGCCAATTTTGATTGCTGCATTTTCCAAATACTTCCCAGTTTTTTTCGTCAGACCATTCAGGACGCCAAAGTTTGTGTGCGGCATTAAAGGTTTCGCGACGGGTGATATACGTTGTTTTCATGACAAAAGCCTAATTACGATGCAAAGTTAGTAAGAATAAGGCATTTCATGAGTCCATCTCTATCAATTTCTATGAATTCTACCTCTACCAATTCATTAACAAGGTTAGGGTTGAACGGTGTCTTAACTTTTACATAGTTTTCGCTGAATCCATAAAGCCAACCTTCGTTTTCCTCTTGTTCAAAAAGTACGGTTTTAATCTTGCCAACTTGTGTTTGATAGAAGGCTAATTTTTTGCGATCGGAGAGAAGATGAAGGATTTTACTTCGCTCTCTTCTTTTCTCCATTGGCACTTTGGTTCCTAGTTTTGGAGCGCCTGTATTTGCTCTTTCAGAGTAGGTAAATACGTGAAGATAGGAAATATCAAGGTCTTTTAGGAAGTTGACAGTTTCCAAGAAGTCCTCATCACTCTCGCCAGGAAAGCCTACAATTACATCAACACCAATGCAGGCATCTGCGTTTGTCGCTTTGATCCGACCCACCCTTTGGGCATAAAGATCGGTTTGGTATTTGCGTCGCATTTTTTCGAGTATTCGGTCCGAACCACTTTGCAATGGAATGTGGAAATGTGGTGCAAATCGCTTTGCCTTTATCAGGCAAAAGTCAATGATCTCGTCAGAAAGTAAATTAGGTTCAATAGAAGAAATGCGAAAGCGTTCAATGCCTTCAATCTGATCAAGGCCTTGAACAAGATCGTAAAAATTTTCTTCTCCACCTTGGCCAAAATCGCCAATATTTACACCTGTAAGAACCACCTCTTTGACCTCTGTTTGCGCTATCTTTTCTGCTTCAGCAATAGTTTTGGAGATAGAAGCATTGCGGCTTTTACCCCTTGCCAATGGGATGGTGCAAAAAGTACAGAAGTAATCACAGCCATCTTGAACTTTTAAAAAAGAACGGGTTCGATCCCCATAAGAATGAGAAGGAATAAAATCGTGCGTATGTTTGATATTGTCGTGAACTACTAAAACGTCTAGCTGTGCACGTCTTGTTTCAAGATGAGCTAGTACATTGAACTTATCGTTGGCTCCAAGTACGATATCAACTCCGGGAATGCTACTAATTTCTTCTGGTTTGAGTTGTGCATAGCAACCCAAAATAATAACAAATGATGATGGTGATATCTTTTTTGCTCTTTTGACAAGCTGCTTACATTTTTTATCGGCATTCTCCGTTACAGAGCAGGTATTAATGACAAAAACATCGGGTTGGTCCTCGAAATCTACCTTTGCGTAACCACCATCCTCAAAGAGTCTTGCGATAGTGGAGGTCTCTGAAAAGTTGAGTTTACAACCCAGCGTATAAAATGCAACACGTTCGAACTGATTCATCGCTGCAAAAGTACAAAATCCTTAACTTTGCGTCAAAATAATGTTATGAAGTACGATATCGCAGTAATAGGAGGGGGAATTGTTGGCGCTGCCACGTTTTATAAGCTTCAAAAGAAATTCCCAAACCTGAGTATTGTACTTTTTGAAAAGGAAGCAGTTCTTGCTGATCATCAGACGGGCAATAACTCGGGAGTTATCCATTCAGGGCTCTATTATAAACCTGGTTCACTCAAAGCCCGCAATTGTATTCAAGGCCGAAAAGAATTGGTACAGTTTGCTAAAGAATATAACATCGCCCACGATGTATGTGGAAAGGTTGTTGTTGCTACGGACCAAAGTGAATTGCCCAACATGGACAAAATTTTTAATACAGGTCTTGAAAACGGCATTGAGGGTATAGAAAAAATCACCGCTGATCAGGTCCGCGATATTGAACCCCATGTCAAAAGCATCGGGGGTATTTGGGTTCCAGTTACCGGAATAATTGATTTCAGAGGTGCCACTGAGAAAATGGCTGAGCTTGCATTGGCAGCTAATCCACAAAGTGCAATGCATCTTGGATGTGAAGTACAAGGCATTGATAAAGGAACCGACGCCAGTACAATTTTCACGAGTAAAGGCACATTTGAAGCGAGCTATTTGGTTTTTTGTGCAGGTCTTCAAGCTGATCGACTGGCTAGAAAAGATGGCGTGGCACTTAAAGAACAAGTAGTTGGTTTCCGCGGAGACTACTACGAACTTACGCCCGAGGCTAAACATAAAGTAAAAAACCTAATTTATCCTGTTCCTAATCCTGACTTCCCATTTTTAGGCGTGCACTTCACGCGCATGACTGACGGTGAAATTGAATGTGGTCCGAATGCGGTTTTCACTTTTAAACGAGAAGGATATGGCAAGACTGACTTCTCTTTACGGGATACCTATGATGCACTGACTTACAAAGGCACTTGGAAACTCTTCTTTAATAACATGGCTTTTGGTATCAATGAGTATCGCAGGGCTTTTTCTAAGAAGTTATTTCTGAAGACGCTTCAGCGAATGATTCCTTCCCTCACTATGGAGGATATACATCCTGGAAGATCTGGTGTGCGTGCGCTTTTGCTTGCCGAAGATGGTGATACCCGCGATGACTTCCGTATTGAATACCAAGGTAATTCCATACATGTACTCAATGCACCTTCGCCAGCCGCTACCGCATCATTGGCAATCGGCGAATATATCGCTGTAGAGGCTGAGAAACATTTTAATCTTTAGTTAGCAAACTTTTTGCTGCGTTTTATTGTCGACTAAGATTACCCGCCTTCCAATCTTGAATGAGCTTAGACCAAGCATATGGGTTGAGCAAGTTATTTTGCGGCAGCTGGCCATTGGTATAAATTTTGGTGTTCTGTTGTTTGGTGAGAGCACCGTAGGCTAAGGAGGCATCGGCGTCGAGGCGCGCTGCCACAAATGCCAATGATTCTCCACTAAGTTCGCGTTGTGCTCTTCTGATATCGTCCTCGTATGGATTCATTTGAACAAAATATTGAGCAAAAGCCTCTTTGTTTGGCCATGGATAAACCCTCACCTCAGGCGTAGTGAGTGTATCACGAGTAAGCATGTGAATAATGCTGTATCGGTTATCAGTTAGCGTATCTGGTACCCAAAATGGACTTGTGCTGTATCCTTTTCTAGAAAAATAAAGCGTATCGCCAGGTTGGCACACAATAGAAAAAAAACCATAGCCGTCGGAGATGACTCCTTTGGAGAGTGTTTTGTTGTAAACAGTAGTGTAGGGGAGCTCAAATGCTTCTTCTGAAACGACCACACCAGATAGCTGAATTAGGGTTTTAGATTCTTTTTGAGAAAGCGCAGCAACAGGTAAGTATGCGATGAGTAAAAGGAAAAAAAGTTGTTTCACTGTATAAATTTACGAATATCATGACGAATGAAAGCTACTTAGGTAACCGAATGGCAAATTTTATTGTTAAATTTGCAGGAATTTATTAAAAAATAAGTTCATGTCGCTCTC
>JAURNL010000068.1 GCA_030830205.1 Crocinitomicaceae bacterium
AAGATCAGAAGGGTCATAGCTCTTTTGTATTACCCTCAGTCGTTCAAATCAATAAGGACGATACACTCTCATATGGTTTTGTAGATGAGGCAAACGCAAAAGTCATTGAATATGAGATTGAGTATATTGAGCCTTTTTCATTCCCCCATTATGAACCAGTCGCCCAACCCAAAAAACCAGCACTGAAACCATACCCTGTTGCGCCACCACGAGAGAGGCGTGGTTTCAGCCTATCTGATTTGGCCAGTTTGTTAGGTCGAGATCAAGAGAGTAAGAATTATCGAACTGAATGTCAGCGTATAGATCAAGAGAATCGCCAAATAAAGACAAGTTATGAAGCGCAACTTAGGACGTACCTCAATGAAGAGGAGAGGAGTAAGTTGGAGTGGGAGACCCTTCGTGGTGAAGCGTTCAATAGGTACCAACACAAAGTAGAAGAGTTAGAATCTCGTCGATACAAACCACTTCGCTTTCAATATTTCAAAACGGCCGCACTTGGTGATAACCGATATTGGGATTTTGACCCACAGGAGTACAATCCAAGATTATTATCAGTGTTGTACTTGGCTTATGTGCTTTATCAAGTAGAGGAAGATTTTGGTGAGGACACGTATGTCCAAATGGGTGTTCCACAATCCTTGGGTACACTTGAAGGTGACCATATTGCGGAATCAGGGTATAGGATGTTGATTCTAGCGCGAAAATTAACTAGTGCGTGGAGTAAGTCTGAATTTTTATCACTGACGTATTCAGAATTTGTTCAATTGGTTGACTTTAATTTGGTTATCAACGACGATCTTAAATATGAATACGGTATTAATATCCTTCCTGAGGCCTATGCCGGGCTTGTAGCGTTGACTGCACAAAGGCGAATCCCGAAAGGCTTTAGCCTGTTAGTAGATATTGGTGGGGGTACAACCGACATAGCACTGTTTACATTGGCAAGTGACAAGCGTGCGCCAGACATCGCCAAAGTTGTTTCAGTAAAGGGTGGGTTGAATAGTGTGATCCAAAAACTTTCAGAAGCGTCGGGTATGTCTATGCTTGATCAGCAGAGGTCATTTTCTAACGTGATTAATACTCCGTCGAGTTTGAGTGCGCGCGAATTGCTTTATACATCATTGTTGGAGTCAGTTGGACTCATTATTAATGAGTTGTTCGCTGGTTTGCAAGCTTTAGGCAATGCAAATGGCCCAACTCGTGATGCTTTGGCGGCAGCACTGAGTTCAAGGCCGATTTATTACTGTGGTGGAGGCGGAGTTTATGAAAAATTGAGAACACCACTTTCAGATTATTTCTCAGACGTTCGGCAAGTTTCTCTAAATGAAATGGGGATTCAAAACCTCACCAGTAGTGTTTCGCCGCCGTATGATACAATATTAGCTGTTTCTTATGGTTTATCTATTTTGAGTGATTCAAAATTAGAGTCAACGCCTATCGGTGAAATTTTCAATCACTTAAGGAATGACGTTGACGAGCCGAACTTCGTTAGGGACTATAATGATTGACATCTAAAATCGGGGAGTATTATGACTGGTTTGATGCAAACACAAGTCTCTGCTCATTTAGAGGTAGATACAGGCTTAGTTAGCAAGATGGGAAACGAACAGAAGTCTATGAGTAAGTTATTCGTAAGTATTTTTAACGTGCCTTTAGCAGAACTAGAAGTTTTGTGGCTGGCAGACAGAATTGAAAGACTTGCCGAGAATGAGCGGCATTACAAACAAGCTATCACTTTGCTATCATCGAAAATTCTAAAATGAAAAAACTTACTCTTTCCCAACTAGAACAATACCTGTCAAAGGCCGCCTGGATTCTAAAAGGTCCCGTTGATGCCTCTGACTTTAAGGTCTACATATTCCCGTTACTATTCTTCAAGCGCATTTCGGATGTATATGATGAAGAATACCAAAACGCACTACAAGAATCTGGCGGAGATGTGGAGTACGCGCAGCTTCCCGAGTTCCACAGATTTGTTCTGCCCGATGGCTGCCATTGGAATACGGTTCGCGAAACCACAACTAATGTAGGTCTTGCCATTGAGCAAGCTTTAAGAGGCATTGAGCAGGCCAATCAGGAATTTCTCTATGGCATTTTTGGTGATGCCCAGTGGAGCAATAAGAACAAGCTCTCAGATCGTCTACTCACCGACCTTATTGAGCACTTTTCCCAATACAACCTTTCAAATAGTAATGTAGATGCTGATTTGCTCGGCCAAGCCTATGAGTATTTGATCAAGCACTTTGCGGATTTGACCAATAAGAAAGCGGGTGAATTCTACACACCGCGATCGGTTATACATCTGTTAGGATTGATTTTGGACCCACATGTAGGTGAGACCATTTATGATCCCGCATGCGGTACTGGTGGTATGCTATTAGAGTGTGTTGCTCACCTGAAGGAAAACAACGAAGACTACCGTACGCTCAAGTTGTATGGCCAGGAAAAGAACCTTACTTCAAGCTCCATTGCTCGAATGAACATGTTCTTACACGGGATTGAAGACTTTCAAATTGCCCGTGGTGATACCTTACGAAATCCAGCCTTCTTTGAAGGGGACCGTATTAAATCCTTTGATTGTGTTATTGCTAATCCGCCCTTTTCACTAAAAGAATGGGGCGCTGACAACTGGGCAAATGATCCTTTTGGAAGAAACCTTGCCGGTGTTCCACCCAAAGGGAATGGAGACATGGCTTGGGTGCAGCACATGATAAAATCCATGAATAGTACGGGGCGTATGACCGTGGTTTTGCCTCATGGTGCTCTATTTAGAAAAGGCGCGGAAGGAAAAATTCGCGAGGCATTGATCAAGGTGGATTTGTTAGAAGCTGTCATTGGTCTAGGTCCCAATATCTTTTACGGCACCCAGCTCGCTGCTTGTGTAATGGTATTCAAGCAAAACAAAGAAGCCTCGAAAAAAGGCAAAGTCATTTTTATTGATGGTGCTGACCAAGTTCGTGTGGGTAGAGCTCAGAATTTCCTCGAGAAAGAGCACGTACAACAAATCTTTGACTGGTACGAATCCTTTGCAGATGTTGAGAATTATGTTCAGGTGGTCACCTTGAATGATATTGAAGAGAATGATTTTAACCTAAACATACCGCTCTATGTAGAGAAGGTGATTGAGGATAATCTACCTACCGTTGAAGAAGCATTGACAGAGCTAAAGCAAGCTTGGAAGGCAAGCTTGGAGGCTGAAGAACGATTTAAAAACATTTTGAAAGACTTTATTCAATGACCCAACAGCAACTAGAAAAATACCTTTGGGGTGCAGCCACCTTGCTTCGCGGTACCATCGATGCCGGAGATTACAAGCAATACATATTCCCCTTACTTTTTTTCAAGCGGATTTGCGATGTCTATGACGAAGAATTTGAGAAGGCCCTAGCCGAAAGTGATGGCGATATGAAATATGCGGCCTTTGCCGAGCATCACCATTTCCAAGTACCAGAGCACGCCCATTGGAACCGCGTGCGCGAAACCACGACCAACGTGGGTATGGCCTTGCAGGAAGCGATGCGTGAAATTGAAAAAGCTAATCCGGATACCTTGTATGGGATTTTTGGTGACGCAAGTTGGACCAATAAGGACCGTCTTTCTGACGAAACACTCACCAACCTTATAGAGCACTATTCGCAGCACAAGCTGAGCTTAAGCAATGTGGCAGATGACAAACTAGGCAATGCCTACGAATACCTGATTAAGGAGTTTGCAGATGATAGCGGGCACACCGCAGCTGAATTCTACACCAACCGCACGGTGGTTACACTGATGACCAAGATTATGGACCCACAACCTGGTGAAAGTGTGTACGACCCAACCTGTGGTTCTGGCGGTTTGCTTCTCAACTGCGCATTGCATCTTAAGGCAGAAGGTAAAGAGTATCGCACGCTTAAACTCTATGGGCAAGAGATCAACCTCCTCACTTCGGCTATTGCACGCATGAACATGTTTATGCATGGAATTGAAGAGTTCAGCATTGTGCGGGGCGATACCCTCGCCAACCCAGCATTCTTAGAAAACGATGAACTAAAGAAGTTCAATGTTATCCTGGCGAATCCTCCCTACTCCATAAAGGCCTGGGACCGTGCATCATTTGAGAATGATCCTTACGGTAGAAATATGTGGGGAACACCGCCCCAAAATTGTGCTGATTATGCTTTCGAACAGCATATACATAAAAGCATGGACCCTAATAATGGCCGCTGCGTTCAATTGTGGCCTCATGGAATATTACAGCGCATTTCAGAAAAGCATATGAGGATAAATATGATTAAGTCAGGCACTGTTGAAGCCGTTATTGGCCTTGGTCCAAATCTCTTCTATAACAGTGCAATGGATTCCTGCCTCCTAGTTAGGAATACAAGAAAAAGTTCTGAGAGAAAAGGGAAGGTGATTTTTATTGATGCATTTGAATTAATTATAGCAGAAAAAAATAATACTCATTTATCAATTGAACATCAGACAAAAATCTTTGAAGCATACAGCGATTTTAATGACCAGGAAGGTTTTGCAATTGTTAAAACAGAAGAAGATATCTTGGCAAACGAAGGTTCACTAAAAATTACAGATTACTTAAAACGAAGTGCAAATATGAAGAACGCCTTGCCTTTTTCAGAGGCGTTAAAAACATGGGAAACGCAGTCATTAATTCTTAATGATTCAATGAATCAATTATTTAAAAGATTATGAACCTTACGATTGATAAGAGAAACTGGAAGAAGATTAGGCTGGATGACGTAATAGAATGGTATCAGAAGGATATACCCAATAATGAGCAAGTTAAACATGGAGTTCAATTTTACGTTACTGCCAATCATATTGATGGTGATTCCATAAAATTTGATCGCTATAGCAACATAGATGATGGTCAAAAAGGTCCCACAATAACCAAGCACTTCAAAAAAGGTGATTTGCTGCTTTCAACTAGGAGTGTTGCCCTTAGAAAGGCCGCCATAGCTCCAATAGATGGAGTAACAGGAGAAAAACTTTTAGTTCTTAGAATTAAACATAACTCGGAGTTAATAAGCCAATTATTTCCATTTGTATTTCAATCAATAGATTTTTGGGAATTTGCTCAAAACTCTGCTAGTGGTTCCGTAAATAAGTTTACTTCCTGGACTAAAATACGAGAATACGAATTTCTCCTCCCACCCAAGGACCAACAGGCCCAATTGGCCGAACTCCTCTGGGCCATGGATGAGGTTATTGAGAGGGAGAAGGAGGTGTTGAATCATTTGAAGTTTTCTTACTTATCTGTTATTGAAAAAAGCCTCATAGCGAGAGATGCACAAAAAATATTTTTCAAGGATTTAGTTCATGTTGTTCGTGGCGTCGGCTACAAACCAGAGCAATTATTAGATGGAAATGACACTCAATCTTGCATCTTATTACGATCAAATAATATTTTCAATGGTAGCTTGAATTATGATGGTATTAACTTAATTCCACTTAATTTGGTGAAATCTGAGCAATTTCTCAAGGAAGGAGATTTTGCAATTTGTATGTCCAATGGTTCAAAAGAATTGGTTGGTAAGTGTGGTGAATTTACTGGTGAAAATAGAAAAGTTACCATTGGATCTTTCTGTGCAGCACTACGCCCAAAAAATAATGATAATCGAAGATTGGTTCGTCACTTAGTAAATAGTGAGAGCTATAGAGTAGTAATTAAACGAACATTGTCTGGTTCTGCTATCAATAATTTGAAACCATCTGATATTCAAAATCTCTTTATAAGAATTGACAATAATGCTTTGCGTTCAAATGTTTTGGATAACCTAGATAGTCTATTGAATAATATGAAATCAGTTGAAATAAAAATATCAAGCTCTAAATCCCTTCAAAAATCCCTTATCAATCAAATCTTTTAAACTATGGGATTTAACGAATTGAACAGCGTAGAAAATAAGATCATCCACCAGCTGTGTGCCGTAAATCTAAATGCTGGTGGAGCTAGAGATCCACAAACAGCTTACAGCTCTCATTGGGTGTATCAATCAGTCGACGAGATCAAGCGCGGTGTCAATGAGGTATTGGTAGAGGGTGACTTGAAAGCGGCTTTAATTCGGTTAAATCCTGAAATTACCAGAAATGAATCGTTAGTAGATGAAGTTATTTACAAGCTGCGTGCGGTTTTTCTTTCTGTAAACCAAGTTGGCCTAGTTAAGACCAACGAGGAGTTTTTTAAATGGCTCACCGGGGAAAAGACTATGCCATTTGGTGAGAACAACCGCCATGTACCTGTAAGACTCATTGATTTTGAAGATCATACCAACAATACCTATGTAGCTACCAACCAATACAGGGTTCATCATCGCGAAACAAAGATTCCGGATATCGTTTTATTAATTAACGGTATCCCGGTGGTAGTGGGTGAAGCCAAGACACCCATCCGGCCCTCGGTAAGCTGGTTGGATGGCGCCCATGAAATACATGATGTGTACGAGAATAGCATTCCTCAGCTTTTTGTACCTAACATATTGTCCTTCGCCACTGAAGGCAAAGAATTATACTACGGTTCTATTCGCAGCCCGTTGCAATATTGGGCTCCCTGGCGCCTAGAAAACGATGACGATGCCTTGGCAAAGCGGCTAGGCCTTTCGGAAATAGGAAAAGACCTGGCAGATCTCCTCCACCCGGCACGCTTGCTGGACATCATGCGCAACTTCTCTTTGTTCTCAACTGATAAAAGGAAGCGAAGAATTAAGATCATTCCTCGCTTTCAGCAATACGAGGGAGCCAACAAGATCGTAGAACGCGTTAAAGAAGGACGTGTCAAGAAGGGTCTGATTTGGCACTTTCAAGGATCCGGTAAGTCATTCTTGATGGTCTTTGCTGCGCAAAAACTCCGCAGGATGGCTGAACTAAAAAGTCCAACGGTGATTATCCTGGTGGACCGCACAGATTTAGATACCCAGATAAGCGGCACATTCAATGCGGCAGACATAGCCAATGTAGAAACCACCGACAATATTCGTGATCTACAGAACCTTTTGGAGCGTGATACGCGTAAGATCATCGTTTCGATGATTCACAAGTTTCGCGATGCCAAGCCAAACATGAATACCCGAGACAATATCATAGTCTTGGTTGATGAAGCCCACCGTACCCAAGAAGGTGATTTAGGCAGACAGATGCGTGCGGCTCTTCCGAATGCCTTCCTATTTGGACTTACCGGAACGCCCGTAAATAAGGCCGACAAGAATACATTCTGGGCCTTTGGCTCAGAAGAAGACAGTGGAGGCTATATGTCGCGTTACACCTTTCAAGACTCTATTCGAGATGACGCTACTTTGCCACTGCACTTTGAGCCTCGTTTGGTAGATGTACACGTTGATAAGGATACCATCGATAAGGCATTTAAGGAGTTCCAGGAATCTGCGGCACTCACAGATGAGGACGCGGATGCGCTCAATCAGAAGTCTGCAAAAATGGCCGCTTTCCTTAAATCGCCTGAGCGCGTTTCGAAGATTGTAGAAGACATTGCAAAGCATTTTACAGAGAAGGTAGCACCCCATGGTTTCAAAGCCATGATCGTTACCCCTGACCGATTTGCCTGTGTGCAATACAAAGAAGAACTCGACAAGTACTTTCCTGAAGAAGCAAGTAAGGTGGTTATCTCTACCTCGGCCAATGATGATCTAGCCTTCAAGCAGAAATGGAGTGTAGATAAAGGCCAGCAAGAAAAGATTGTAGATGAGTTTAATGATGCCCAATCGGACCTGAAGTTTTTGATTGTAACGGCTAAGCTTCTTACAGGTTTTGATGCGCCCATTTTGCAGACCATGTACCTGGATAAGTCTTTGAAAGACCACACCCTTTTACAAGCCATTTGTCGCACCAACCGTTTGTTCCCGAATAAATCATTTGGTCGCATCGTAGATTACTTTGGGGTATTTGATGATGCCGCTAAGGCGCTAGAATTCGATGAGAAGTCCGTCTCACAGATCATTTCAAATTTATCTGAGCTTCGCGAAAAGCTACCCCTGGCAATGGCCGACGCACTTTCACATTTCGAAGGGGTAGATCGCACCATCGAAGGCTTTGATGGACTGGAAGCCGCTCAAGACGCCATAAAGTCGGATGAAAAGAAGGATGCCTTTGCCAAAGACTATAAGTATTTGTCAAAACTGTGGGAGTCATTATCTCCTGACCGCATTCTAGATCTTTATAATACAGACTATAAATGGCTGTCCCAAGTATTCGAATCCGTTAGGCCAGCTTCTGACAATATCGGTAAACTACTTTGGTTTTCGCTTGGTGCACAGACTACCAAGTTGATCCATGAAAACATACATGTGGGTGATGTGCATCAGTTGGAAGAGTTTGTTTTAGATGCCGATGTTATCGAAGAGATATTCAACAACCCGGATCCAAAGAATGCCAGGAAGCTAGAGAAAATTCTCATTAAGCGATTCAAAAAGCACGAAGGGAATCCCAACTTCAAAAAACTCAGCGAAAGACTTGAAGAATTAAGAGATAAAGCCGAGCGCGGATTGATTACCTCAATCGAGTTCGTGAAAGAACTGTGCAAGTTGGCCAAGGAAACCGTTCAAGCAGAAAAGGAACTTGAGGAAGCCATTGCAGAGAAAACCCCTCAAGCAGCTCTCACCGAGTTATTCATGGAGTTAAAGACCGATCAAACTCCAGCAGTGGTAGAGCGAATTGTCACGGACATTGATGCCATTGTAAGGGTTGTAAGTTTCCCGGGCTGGCAAACCCAAAATTCCGGAGAACGGGTGATACAGCAAGAACTTCGCAAAATACTATGGGTAAAATACAAGATTAAAGACCAGGTGCTCTTCGATAGGGCTTATGCGTATATCAAAGAGTACTATTAATTAGTTCATCATGCAACATCAGAAATACTCCGTTAATCAACATCAAATATCAACGTTCCTTGCCTTCGTCAAAGACGGTCAAATAGCAATTCCGGAAGTTCAACGACCGTTTGTATGGGATAATACCAAAGTACGCGATCTCATGGATAGTCTGTACAAGGGTTATCCTATCGGATATGTAATCACCTGGCAAAATCCCAATGTCAGACTCAAGGATGGTCAGCTCTCTGCAGGTAAGAAAATCCTCATCGATGGTCAGCAACGCATCACCGCGTTACGGGCGGCAATACTTGGTGAATATGTGGTTAACAAAGAGTACGACCGTGTCAGAATTAAAATTGCTTTCAATCCTCAGACTTGCGTTTTTGAAGTTCAAAACCCTGCGATACTCAAAGACAAAGTTTGGATTGCTGATATTTCTGAGGTCATGAATACAGGAAGTATTATTCAGGTGGTTCGTCAATATTCTCAACTCAATCCGAATGTAGATATTGACAGGATTGAGACCAATATTAGCAATTTGTTGGCCATTCAACACAAGCAAGTCGGCACCATAGATCTTGCGCATGACCTTGACATTGAAACGGTAACAGAAATTTTTATTCGGATCAATTCCCAAGGTGTAGTATTGTCTCAAGCTGATTTTGCGATGAGTAAAATAGCTGCAAACGAAAAACTAGAAGGTCCTAATCTGCGTAAAGCAATTGATTACTTCTGTCATCTTGCTGTAGCACCCCAGTTTTACGAACACATCAGAGATCATGACAAAGATTTTGCTCAGACCGAATATTTTCGAGCAATGTCATGGCTCAGAAACGAGAACGATGACTTATACGACCCGGGATATACGGATATGCTTCGAGTCGTATTTACATCGGAATTCTCTCGAGGGAAGATGTCGGACTTGGTTAGCTTGCTTTCCGGAAGAAACTTTGAGACAAGGGAGTTTGAGGAGTCAATTGCCATAGAAACGTTTGAACGAATGAAGTCATCTACCCTTCGATTTATGAAGGAGGATCACTTTAAAAAGTTCGTGATGATCATTCGTGCTGCTGGTTTTGTAACCCCTGAATTAATACGGTCAAAGAATGCGCTTGCATTTGCTTACATCATTTATCTAAAACTTCGACAAGAAGGGATTCCTCAAGGGGAAATTGGGCGATTGGTCTCACGGTGGTTTGTATTCTCAATTCTTACAAGTAGATACGGCGGTTCGCCTGAGAGTACTTTCGACTATGATATCAAACAAATGGCGAATCGATCATTTTCAGAATATTTAGAACGCGTAGAGCAATCGGAGTTGTCTGATTCATTTTGGAATTTTGGACTTCTTCAAAGGTTAGACACATCAGTGGCCAGCAGCCCGATTTTCCATCTATATCAGGCCGCTCAAGTAAAAAATCAGGATAAAGGATTTTTATCACGAGATATTACTGTGGCTGATATCGTTTTGTACAAAGGCGATATTCACCATCTATTTCCGAAAAAATATCTGCAGTCAAATCTCAAGTCGCGTGGAGATTATAATCAGATTGCCAATTACGTCTTAATGCAGCAGGAGATCAATATTGCAATCGGTGCGAAGTCTCCAAACATATATTTCGGTGAGCTCAAGGAACAATGCAATGGTGGAAAAATGAAGTACGGCGCGATTACCACATTGGAAGAACTACTGGATAATCTGAAGACACATTGCATTCCTCCAACAATTCTTGAAAGTACTGTTGAGGGATATGATGACTTCTTAATTGAGAGAAGAAAACTGATTTCCGAGAAGATCAAGAAATACTATTTCTCACTTTAAACATCGTTGTCTATTCTCTCAGTAAATAGGAAAGAATGAAAAGGAAATAGGGCAACACATATTTATACAAGTACTGCCTAAGTCAGAATTTTGCATTCAATTATAAAACCTCATTTTGGTCTGAGAGGGATAAACTAATGTTCAAAATGATCACTCAAAATTTCACACTAACTATTTGATAATGTGGCTTATTCTCAAAGTAGAACACAGTCAAGTCCACCAGCCGCTTCCCCTTTGTAGTACTTATTAGAGGGGTGTTCTCTGGCAAGCTCGCATTGCGTCGGTGCTGCTGCTTCAGGCTTCCCTTGGTTGGCACGTGGTATTCAATAGAGTCCCATTCTACGGATTCGAAGAGTCTCAATGCGGTTTCAAGTTCTTGAGTGGGGGTGCTTGAGTACCCGTAGTTGAGGCAACTGACGAGGACGATGGCGGCGCTGTCATAGCCCTCATGCTTCTCAGATAACACGTGGTAGGTGTAGCTTGGCGCGTACTCCGTGAAGAACAAGGTTTGGTCTTCACTTGATGTGTCGCACTTCCATTGCAGGTAGTGGGCGGGTGGTGCGACAAGTAGACCCGCAGGCAGAGCGGGGTAGGTGGGTAGCTCATTTGACTCTACTTGTGATTTTTGGGCTTTGGTGACGATGGCCACTGCCAAGGTTAAGGTCAAGGTGATTAAGAATTTCATGGTTTCTAAGTTTTGGGGTTTTGGTTGGTGACTTCGAGAAATGTGGGTCGTAACGTGTTGGACGGATACCAGTCGTCGACATTCAATTCGACATGGTTTTGGTCGGGTTGGGCAAAGCCTTGGTCGAGCAACCAGGCCTTGAACATGCGCTTCCCGGCCGCCTGGATGCTGTCTTTTGGGGCTTTAGGCGTCC
>JAURNL010000069.1 GCA_030830205.1 Crocinitomicaceae bacterium
CAAAAACAGATTTTGTTTGTCAGAGCAAAGTGATGAAATCTTAAATACCTAACACTCATACTTTAGATCATGTCCAAAGCACTTAAAGTTTTATTGCCAACTAATTTTTCAGTGCATGCAACCTATGCACAAATCTTATTAGAACGACTTGCACAAAAAGTTCAACTCGAAGTGCATTTGGCGCATGTTTTGCCCTTACCAGAAACCGTGTCTATTTTACCTGATGGTCAAATCCAAACTTGTGGTGAGATAGACATGGGATTTGTAGAACTTCAACGCGACCTAACACTTCAAAAGTTAAAGTCGATTGAAGGACATTTTCATGGTCATCATATTCTTGTTGGTTCTTCTGTAGAGTCAGTAGTTGATTTTGCGGAAACCCATGAATTTGACTTGATTGTAATGGGCTCTAAAGGAAGTACTGGTTTGATCGAAAAATTGGTTGGGAGCAAGACCCAGAATGTGGTCAAAAAGTCGAAGATTCCTGTGTTATCCCTGATGTGCGATCGCAGCGACTGGACACCCAATGAAATTTTATTGGCTCATCAATTTGACAAAGAGCTTGTTCATATTCCAAACGTTATCTTGGCCATTATTGCTGCTTTTAAAAGTATGGTGCATTTGCTACAATTCATTGATGAACAGCATCAAGAAGAATCAGCCAATCAGGCCATGCAGGCATTTGCCCAAAAAGAAGGTTTAGCAAACGTACAATTCCACACCTTGGTGGAAAAGAATGTAGAAAATGGTGTGCTTCATTTTGATCAAATGAAAGCGGTAGATATGTTGTTAATTGGGACTCATGCTAAAAGCCGTCTTTTTCATAAAAGTGCAACTCAAAGTTTAGTGAGCCATTTATATAAACCCATGATTACTTTTCACATCTAACTTAAATCTAACCTAAAACCCATACCCATGATTGATTTTATAATGCAACCTTGGCCTTGGTGGTTCTCGGGAATCATCATTGCGACTGTCATGTTTTTAATGTTGTTTTTTGGAAAATCCTTTGGATTTTCTTCTAATTTACGCACTATCTGTACTATAGCTGGAGCAGGTAAGCGCGTCAAGTTTTTTGACTTTGATTGGAAAACGCAATCTTGGAATCTTGTTTTTTTAATAGGGGCCATCATTGGTGGTTATATTGCTAATCAATGGCTCAATGATGGTGCTGCGTTTCAAATTGCAGAAAGTACCGCTCAAGAATTGTCAGTTTTAGGCTTTGAAAAAGCTAAAGACGTTCAACCAGCTGAACTTTTTAGTTGGGAGGCTATTTTTTCTCTGAAAGGATTCGTAGTGCTCGCTATCGGAGGATTGCTCGTTGGTTTTGGATCTCGTTATGCTGGAGGATGTACGTCAGGACATGCTATCTCTGGGATTTCCAATTTGCAGCTTCCTTCACTCATTGCAGTAATTGGATTTTTTATCGGAGGACTACTTATGACTCATTTTATTTTCCCTTTAATTTTCTAAGCCATGAAATTCATTAAGTTTTTAGTTGTCGGTATCCTGTTTGGCATAGTGATGGCCAAGTCACAGGCCTTGAGTTGGTACCGTATCCAAGAAATGTTTCGTTTCCAAAGCTTCCACATGTATGGAATCATTGGTACCGCTGTTGTGCTTGGAGTAATTGGTACAGCATTAATTAAGAAATACCAATGGAAAGATTATCAAGGAAATCCTATCCAATTTGCACCCAAAGACAAAACGTTCTGGAGATATTTGTTGGGTGGCAGCATATTTGGACTCGGATGGGCGCTCAGTGGAGCTTGTCCTGGACCAATGGTCGTTAACATTGGGTATGGTTACTTGAGTTTCATAGTAGTTGTATTCTTTGCATCACTGGGCACCTACCTCTATGGGGTATTTCAAAATAAACTACCCCATTAATTTTTTTCGCAGAAAATGAGATACATTACATATGCTTATCTGTTAAGTTTGCTCGCTCTGTTTGGGTGTGCTGCTCATTCTACGGAGTCAGATGAACTTTTAAGTACTGAAATTAAAGCTGCTCCGCTTAGTGAATTTTGGCAACCTGCAGATGTTTTTGCAATTACAGACAAAAAGAAATCTGATGAGGTGCTTTATGGACGAGATCTCATCATTCATACAGCTTATTATTTTGGACCAAAAGGCAGAATTTTACAACAAACTAACGGACTCAATTGTCAAAACTGCCATTTAGACGCAGGGACCAAGATTTTTGGTAATAATTACGGCTCAGTAGCATCTACTTATCCAAAAGTACGTGCTAGAAGCGGTCAAATGGAAAGTATTGAAAAACGTATTAACGATTGTTTTGAACGCAGTTTGAATGGCAAAGGATTAGCAGAGAACAGTAGAGAAATGCGGGCTATGGTAGCTTACATGAAATTTCTTGGGGAAAATATGCCAAAAGGAGAAAAAGCCCCAGGATCAGGACTCAAAGAGCTGCCGTTTTTAAATCGTGCCGCAGATCCGGTTAAAGGAAAAGCCGTTTACGAGTTGCGGTGTGCAAGTTGTCATCAATTGAACGGACAAGGCGTAATTGATGGAATTGGACAGTCTTATGTTTATCCGCCACTTTGGGGTCCACATAGTTTCAATGATGCAGCTGGACTTAGCAGAGTTTCTAATATGGCTAAATACGTTAAATACAATATGCCGTTGGGTGTGAATCATGATGCACCAGAACTTTCTGATGAAGACGCTTGGGATGTAGCAGCGTATATCGATAGCAGGCCAAGACCTCACAAATCATTCCCAAATGATTGGCCGGATATCAGTAAAAAGCCCTATGACCATCCTTTTGGCCCTTATGCTGATCAATTTAATGAACTCCAACATAAATTTGGGCCATTTCCAGAAATTAAAAAGGCGAGAAAAATAATTAATCAATCAATTTAGCTTTGAACAAAATCTTTTATTTTTCTTTTATCCTATTGTTTTGGATCGAGCCGTATTTTGCGCAGCATCACGAGCTTTCAGATCAACCGGTAATGTGGAAAGGAAAGCCTCAGGATGTATTAGATTCTACCTCACTTCTCTATGCTTTTAAAACGGGATCGACGGCTGGTCATTTTCGTTATTACTTTAGCCAGACAACAAATGAGGGAGCGCTTTCTGATTATTACGCCAATGCCATCGGTGGAGGTTTACGATTTGAAACGAATTCCTTTCATCATTTTCAATTCGCAGTTAGTGGCTTCTACTTTTTCAACATAGGTTCTTCTATACTTCACAATCCAGATCCAATCACTGGTGTTTTAAGTCGCTATGAGACTGGCCTATTCGATATAGAAAACCCCGATAATCATAAAGATATGGATCGGCTTGAAGAATTGTATCTCAAATATAATTTGAAAAGAGGCAAGGTGCTTATTGGCCGGCAACTGATCAATACACCTTTGATTAATATCCAAGATGGACGCATGCGCGGGACTGGTGTTGAAGGTATTTGGTTGGATCATAAAATACAGAAATCTATCCGTTTTCAAGGAGGACTGATTACTGCGTTTTCACCAAGAAGTACAACAAAGTGGTTCAAAGGCGCTGAGTCTATAGGGCTATATAGCCAGGGTCTTAATCCAGACGGAACGCCATCGCAATTTCAGGGGAATCTTGAATTGCCATTCGTTGGTGTTGGTTCTTTTACCTGGAATCCTACAAAAGATATCGAGTATCAAGCTTGGGATTATCATTTGCCAGCTATTTTGAACAGCACTTTTCACCAAATTGTAGCACAGAAGCACTTACATAAATTGACTTGGTCCAACGGGGCACAGTTTATTCGTCAATGGGCTTTGGCAGATGGCGGAAATGCGGATCAATCCATGACCTATATTTCAAAAGGGGCAAAGTCTTTAACATTCGGCTTTCGGTCTGAGCTTCAATTTGAAAAATGGCATTATTCTTTAAATTACAATAGAATTACAGCAGAAGGACGCTACTTGTTTCCAAGGGAATGGGGTAGAGACCCCTTCTTTACTTTTTTACCAAGGGAACGTAATGAAGGCTTTGGAGATGTTCATGCCATTGTTTTGAAAGTGAAGAATCAAAATAACGCATCGGATTTCAAGAAATCTAGTTTTGCATTGGGCTATGTACAGATGCCCGATGTAAAAAATTATGCATTAAATAAATATGGTTTACCAAGCTATCTTCAAGCGAATTTAGATGTTCGGTTTCAATTAAGTAAACTCATGCAAGGTTTAGAAGGACAACTTCTCTTCGTTTGTAAGTATGCTATTGGAGAACTTTATGACAACCCCAAATATCAAATTAATAAAGTCAATATGCTATTGACCAACTTTGTTCTTAATTACCACTTTTAATATTTCAATTATGACCTTTGACTTACTAACTATTTTTGGGCTTTTCGCCAGTTCTTTAATTGGCATTTCGTTAGGCCTTATTGGCGGCGGCGGCTCTATTTTAACAGTTCCTGTATTAGTGTATTTATTTAAAGTTGAACCTGTCATGGCAACTGCATATTCCTTATTTATTGTGGGATTAAGCAGTCTTGTAGGGGCATTTCCAAAATATAAATCAGGTATGATAGATTTAAAAACAGCCCTTGTTTTTGGGGTTCCTTCAATCATTGCTGTATTTATTACCAGAAAAATTTTGGTGCCCAATATTCCTGATACGCTTCTTGAAATTGGGGGAGTCTTGGTGACTAAGGCACTAGCCATGATGATTCTTTTTGCAGGTCTCATGGTGGCCGCTTCTGTTTCAATGATTCGAGACAAGAAAGCAGAACAAACAGCTAATGCGGAACCAAGAGTTTTCAATTTTCCGTTAATCTTACTTGAAGGATTAGTAGTTGGTGTACTAACGGGGCTTGTTGGTGCTGGAGGTGGTTTTTTAATTATTCCGGCTCTGGTGATGCTGAGTAAGTTACCAATGAAGCAAGCAGTCGGAACAAGTTTACTGATTATTGCGGCCAAGTCATTAATTGGATTTACGGGAGATGTCAGTGAAAATGCTGCCCAGATGGATTGGGTATTGCTTGCTGTAGTGACAGTACTGGCAATTGTAGGGATTTTTATAGGCAACAAACTTTCTAAAAAAATTGATGGGGCTGCACTTAAAAAAGGATTTGGTTGGTTTGTTTTGGTGATGGGAATTTATATCATCATTAAGGAATTGGCCTTTCCAGGAACCTCCGCGCACTAACTGTATCATATTAACTAACCTGAAAACTAGCTCGAAACATGTCAAACCAACAAAGAAGAAACTTCCTCAAAACTTTGGGGACTGCCGGCGTTGCAAGTATACTTTCACCACATTTATTGGCGCAAAGTAATGATCAACAAGCTGTGTTGAGTACAACAACCCAAAGCAGTAATCAAACAGCAAAAAAAGGTACACTTACCTTACAGTTATTACAAACCACAGATGTACATTGCCAAATACATTCACATGATGAACTATTTTGGGAAGATGGAAAAGCTGTTTTTAGGAAAACAGGGGGGTATGCCGAATTGCAGACCTTTCTTAAACAACTCAAAAAGAGAAATCCCAATACATTTTTAGTTGATACTGGTGATATGTTCCAAGGTTCTCAACTCAGTGTTGAAACCAGCGGTCAAGCATTTGTTCCCATATTGAACGCAATGGATTACCAGTTGTATTTGCCAGGTAATTGGGAGGTGATATACGGTAAGCAGAAAATGCAACAACTGATGGGTTCTCTGCGTGCTCCAAAAGTTTGTACCAATATGTACCACGACTTGGGTAACGGTCAAAAAGGAGAACTGATTTTTCAGCCTTATCATATATGGGAAAATCAAGGTGTTAAAATTGGTTTTTTAGGTTACACAGATCCTTTGGTTCCTATTCGTCAAAGCCCTAACTATAGTAAGGGAATTATCTATACAAAACCTGAAGAAAATCTGGCTCATTACGTTGATGTATTGCGCAATCAAGAGCAATGTGCTGTTGTGATCATCCTTGCACATTTAGGTCTTTCTCAGCAAATTGCCTTAGCTAATGACCCTTCTTGTAAAGGTGTTGATTATATATTCGGAGGAGATACACATGAGCGCGTGAGAGTGCCTATTCAATGCACTTACTCTAAAGTAGTTGAGCCCGGTGCTTTTGGATCATTTGTGGGGTCGCTTGAGCTTGATTTTGTCGATGGAAAAATGGTAGCTGAACGTTATGAGTTGCTTGAGGTGGAGGCAGACTCACTCAAGCCTGATGCTGCGATGATGCAGATATTAAAGAATAATGAAAGTTCCTTTGCTGATGAAATCAATAAGGTTGTAGGTTACAGTACGCTACCGCTTTATCGATACTTTGTTGTAGAAAATCCAATTGATACAATGATTCTGAATGCCCTTGATTGGAGATTCCCTGAAATTGACATTGTGTTGTCTAATGGTTTTCGATTTTGCCCACCTCGCACTACGCCTGACCATACAGGAAATATTCCGATTACTAAAGGATTCATTTTTGATATGCTACCAGTTGACGCTACTGTACGAACCGCCCAGGTTACAGGTCAACAAATTACCAATTGGTTGGAGAAAGAACTCAATAATGTCTTTGCCAAAGATGCCTCCAAACGTTTTGGTGGCTGGGTAATCAAGTTCAAAGGTATGGAAGTGGAGTTCTTGGCATTTGCCGAACAAGGCAAGCGCGTTCAAAAAATCCAAATTAGTGGAAAGCCGCTAGATTTGAATCAAACATACAGTATTCTGGCTTGTGAGCGCGATGGAGATCCAGAAGATATGTTGTGTCGAATTAGAGGTGTTAAAAATGCTCAGAATACTGCTTATACACTTCATAATGTGATGGAAAGTTATCTAAGCACTCATCAAATCGTAACACCAACTCCGCAGGGTAATGCTAAAGTACTTGATGCACCTCAAACACTACTTTCTCAGGTAACAGGAGTGCCTTATGAATTTAGATAACTGAATCGTAGCTTATTTAAATTAAATATGGAGATAGATATATATAAATTACTGAAAAATAGAACCTTGAGCTATAATTTATTGTGGATTATTGTTGCCTCTTTTTTTTCAATTCAGGTCCATGCACAAACAGGAAATTTTTCTTTTGAGGTTGTTCTTAAGCCAGACACTATAACTGGTTTCAATGGATTGCACTCCTTTGTCTATGGTCAGCACAATGGAAAGGTCATTTTGATTGGTGGTAGACCAGATGGCATACATGCTCGTCAGCCCTTTAACGCATTTCCTGCCAGTTTAAATAATCAAAACTTACAAGTCATAGATCTAGTAACCAAACAATATTGGAGCAGACCGCTGAGTGAGTTATCTGTCCAATTACAAGCGCAATTACAGAGTACCAACATGAATTTTTATCAGGATGGAAATTCTTTGATAATTGCTGGGGGATATGCATTTAGTTCAACTGCTAATGATCATATTACTTTTCCTTACCTAACTAGAATCGATCTAGCTGGACTAATAGATGCAATCATGAGTAATTCAGCTATCGTAACTTTTTTTGAGCAGATTGAAGATGAGCGCTTTGCGGTAACAGGTGGATGTTTGGGGAAAATAGGTGCACAATATTATCTTGTTGGTGGCCATCGTTTTGATGGACGCTACAACCCAATGAATAATCCAACCTTTGTACAAACCTATGTTGATGGGTTGAAGAAGTTTGAATTAAGCCCTACGGGCCAACCCTTGAGTGTGATTAATTATCAATTCAATACCGATCAAGTCAATTTACATCGCCGGGATTATAATTTAGTGCCACACATCTACCCGAATGGTGAATTTGGTTATTTAATATCTTCTGGCGTATTTCAAATCAATGCCGACTTGCCATTTTTATATCCGGTAGAAGTTAAAAGTAATGGGCACATTCCTGTTAATGGATTCTCTCAGTATCTCAGTAACTACCACTCTGGAAAATTTAGTGCATATGACAGTGCTAATCAGCATATGCACCACGTGTTTCTCGGGGGAATTAGTCAATATTATTATCAGAATGGAGCGCTTGTTAATGATCCTAACGTTCCATTTGTACGGACTATTAGTCGCCTCTCTCAATGGGCAGATGGCAGCTATGAAGAATTTGTGCTTTCCAATGAAATGCCAGGTCTTCTTGGTGCTGGTGCAGAGTTTATTCCAAAGGAAAATATACCTTATTTGCAAGCGGATATTATTGATTTAGCTGCAATAACGGCCGACTCGATACACATTGGTGATTTGATCGGGGGAATTTCAAGTCCAACGCTCAATCCATTCTCGAATAACCAATCAAATTTAACTTCGTCTAATGCGGTCATTTATCAGGTGTGGCTCAAACGATCCTCTAGTAATGGTATTGCTGTCAGTTCGCCAGTGAATAGTGTTGAAATTCTTGTTTTTCCGAATCCGACAGCAAAAGAACTGACTATAGATTTCAATTTGGAAAACAAACATAATGTAGAACTTTTTGTCTTGGATGTCAACGGCAAATTAGTGCATGAGGTTTATTACGAAAAGGTTAAAAACGCTAAAAAAATGCTCGATGTCAAAGAGCTGCAACTTCAATCGGGAACTTATAGCTTACAATTTATCATCGACGATCAACAAACTATTACCAAACACATCAGTGTACAATGAAAGAATTCTGGAATGAACGATACGCTGAAGAGGCCTATGCTTATGGTCAAGAGGCCAATGATTTTATTAAAGCCCAACAAATAGGAACCGGATTAAAAGTATTATGTCTGGCCGAAGGAGAGGGGAGGAATGCCGTTTATATTGCCTCTTTGGGAAATGATGTTACTTGCATTGACTATTCCCAGGAGGGACTTCAAAAAACGGCAAGGTTAGCCCAAATGAATGGTGTGCAGGTGACTGGGATATGCGAAGATTTGTCTCAAACACAGCTTCAGCAGGAACATTGGGACCTCATAGTTGGCGTCTTTGCGCATTTTCCAGCTCATGTAAAAGAACATATTTGGCCTCAAGTATTCGCTGCACTAAAGCCTGGTGGCCAGTTATTGATGGAAGTCTATGATCAAGAGCAATTGCGTTTTGGTACAGGTGGTCCTCAGCATCTAGATCTTTTGTATGGGAAAGAAGAATTGGAAGCGTTGTTAACTAAACAATTTAATTCCATACAGATTGAAAAAATATACCGAGACGTTCACGAGGGTGTATATCATAATGGTGCTGCTGCAACACTTCAAGTGCGCGCGCTCAAATAAACGACTCAACTAAAACTTATTATTCCGAAATTTACCCTTGTTCGGGATTAAATAATGGAGTTTAACAGATTACTACTATTTTTCGTTCTTATCATTACACTCAGTCTGAGTGCACAAGAAAATTGTGAATTCAAGCCTCAAAACAAAAAAGGCGGGCATTACCTGTTTTCTA
Organism: Crocinitomicaceae bacterium; assembly: GCA_030830205.1. GTDB lineage: Bacteria > Bacteroidota > Bacteroidia > Flavobacteriales_D > Crocinitomicaceae > UBA952. The sequence continues at coordinate 9,336 of JAURNL010000069.1, forward strand.
CTTTTTACCATGATGACATGCAAACCCCACTCGATGGTGTTTGTCAGACCTTGCATTTGGGGCAAATCTATGAGCGCAGGGTTTTTGTCAAAGGGCGTTTGATAGAAGAAACATGTAATTCGCTTGATGGTAAACCCCGCGTATGGAGCAAGTTTACCCTTTGGGACGACGATTCGCTGCTGATAGACCAAAAGGTATATTATGAAAATGGACCGCTGCAAACGCATAACCTCATTTATCGGGATGCGAGTGGGCGTCGTTGCATGAAATCCATAGAATATGGTTTGAAGGGTCACAAACGCTTTGAACATACCTATGCCTGGATTCGATACCATGAGCTCAATGAGTCCGATAAAAGCATGCACCCACCGCATACCGTTGATGAAGATGGTTACACCTATCTAATGGTTCCAATTGGTGAAGAAAAGATCTATGATTCATTTACTGGCGCGCTTACTCATGTCCGGCATCATCAATTAATTGCTAATGGTTATCATGAAAATAGCTCCTTGAACGGCCCCAGTACCGCGTATTATGAAAATGGAAGATTAAAAGAAAAAGCTTTTTATAAAGATGGTGCCCTCCATGGGCCATATCAAAGTTTTCATTTAGATGGTTCGAAGCAAATTGCAGGTAATTATGAACACGGTATTCGCATCGGACTTTGGAAATGCTGGCATCCGAATGGCAAACCTTCCTTTGAATATTTATTTGATCTCCAAACTGCTCATCCGTTTGATCCCAATAAAAAAGAATGGGCTGATAATGGCCAACTCACATTGATGCAAGTATTGGATGAAAGTGGATCAGGTTATTTGCAAGAATGGAACGCTCAGGGTGTAAAGATTCATGATGTCGATATTCATTTGCTGGATCACAGTAAAGGTATTGAAACATGGTGGTACGATAACGGGCAATTGCATTGGAAAAGGGATAGCCGAAAAGGGCAGGATACTACGCTGATTAAATTTTACAAAAATGGTGATTGGGCTCGATTAGAGGTATACAAAGAAAAGGATAAGGCAACGTATAGAGAGATCAGGCGTTGGTACGAAAGACAAATTCCACAAGAAATTTTCATACTAGAACAACGGCCAGATGGTTTGAGCTCCCAACTACAAGAGCTTTTTTACCCGACAGGAATCAAGAAGTCTTATATACTGTACAAAAACCAGGAGTGTTACAAGGAGCTTTATGCACAAAACGGTACTAAGGTTTTATATCGTTATACGGTCAATGATACCCTTCAGGGACCCTATCAGTTGCTGGATTCATTGGGAAACATCTTACTTGATTACCGTTATCTTATGGGTTTGAGAAACGGTTGGTGTAGAGAATTCGATTCAAAAGGCAAACTGCTTTTTTCAAAGTATTATCAAAATGGTAACCCAATTGGTGATTCTATCGAGGTTGAAAGGAAATTAGAATGGGAGGTTCTAACACCAGAGGAGTTGAAGGGTCTTGATTACCTGATTCGAAATCAAAGTATAGATACTACACTATTTTCATTGGAACAAATACATGCTTATACCAAATTGATTTACAGGCATTTTCCAGATTTATTGGGTCCTTTGCCGCAAAATGAAATACATGGCTTTATTGATAACCATTATTATACAACGCTTCATTTTCGACGCATCGAAAGTTGTGTACTTGTCCATATCAAAAATAACAATAGGCAAGCCCTTACGCTTATTGTTTATCCAGATATGGAAATCGAGTCATTTAATCATTTGCTAACCAAAGACGAGTTGTTGGCTAACCCAGTTTCACCTTATAATTACTACATGTGGAAAGATTGATTTTTGGTTTCTTATTTTGGTTTTCAATTCCTTTTGCACAGGCTGATTTACTGCCCATAGAATTGAGCTTGAATTTAAGGCAAGTGCCTACACAAGCTCAGTATTATACCGTCTTGGAGCTAGAAATTAAAAATGAATCTGCGCTACATGGAAGCATCCTCATACCAAGTCATCCACAATTAGGCATGGGGCTTTTTGAAATCCTAGCCTTTGAACGCAAAGAAAATATGAAATGGTCTCTGGATACTGTATACCACTCATTTTTGCCAGATTCTTCAATAGATGTTGCTCAAAACATTCGATTTTGGAGCTTAGCTCCGCTTGAAAGCTATAAGCAGCTACTCGTTATACCTTTTGCCCCAATTGCAGATAGGGCTTATCAGGTCAAATACCAGCCACATGTTTGTGCAGAATGGTTCAACTATTGCTTTCGCTGGCACGATGAAGAAGGGAATCCGTTTGGCGGCGAGCAAATTGACCACGATCAGCGCTTTGTATATCAAGGTCCATTTTATTCGGCGCTTTTGGATGAAATTACAGCTAAGAAAACAGAGGGTTCTCTATTTACAACCAAAGGGATGTATCAAGACGCTTATTTAGAAAAATGGAGAAAGGTAAAAAAGAGCTTGGGTAGGCACACTTTCTCCTCTCTTGAATATCCTATCTTGAACAAAGCCTTGTATAGTCAAATGGTATTGTCGTCCTTACCTTCGTATTCCTTTCAATATTATATTGTAGAGACGCAAACAGGTTTGCATTACATTCGAGTCGATTACCGCTTGGGTAAGGTATTTAAATTGCGTGGTTTTATGGCAAAAATAGCCCATCTTTGTGGGGCAAGACGCGTCTTTTGGAAAACTTCTTCAGTCCACAAGACCAAATTAATTTTATTCCGTGTGGCGCCGTTTTAATGCAGTCAAACTAGCTCATTATATTTGCTCAGATGCTGTATTGAAGAAATTGCCTCCAATATATTGTAAACTAAAAATGCCGTTTTTCACGGCATTTTTAGTTTACAACAATTTTTGATGTAAAGATTTATTTTGCTGCTAGCTCCTTATAAGCCATTAGCAGCCATACGCAATTTAAGATCAATATATGATTGTTCGTATGCTTCAAGTTGTTTTTTATCTCGGTTGGAGATATCCATTCTGCCCATGGTTTTAAGGATTTCATCTGCGGCTGTAGTGTTGCGCAAAGCATAGTATGCCTCGAGTAGATTGAAATAGATCGCTACGGTGATGTCTTTGTCTATACGCGCTTTTTTATTTGCAATGTCAGATTCCTCTAGTGCCTTGTTCCAGATATCAATAGCCTCATTTAACTTCATGCTGCCTTGTGCCTCGTTTGTGCCAAGCATTTTGAATCCTAAGTTAGCAGCATTGAAAGCATCTAGGATGTCGTTGTGAGATTCGTTTTTAGATTTTACAAAATAAAGATCAAAGGTTTTTTCAGTACGCTCAAAACCAATGCGGTCATTGACCATGTGATTGATGGCTTTTAGATTTTCTTGTAAACATTTGTCCTCCATTTGCTTAACTACTGCACTTATATCAGTAGAGGGCTGCGTTTTGGTAGCGGCACCTTTGTAGAGTTTAAATTCAGTAAATTCCGCCGGTGCGGCTGCATAAATTTCCTGATTGATCGCGTTAGTAACGCGGAAACTCATTGGATGACGATAAGTAAACTCTATGTGGTAGTAAGTAACGTTTCTTGTCGTAGAAACACCGTCTTTGCGCGTAACCTCTTGTTTAACCTCAGAGAGAACTTTTGCAGGGGTTGATTCAAAACCTTGTAGGGTTACCGCGTAGTTGAGCGCATTTGCAGCGCCTTTTTGCAAACCATCGATAAAGAGGTATGTAGAAGCCAGTGAGTTGTTGTCGTATGCTGTTTTCATTGCCGGCATGGGAACATTGCGGCGATATGGCTGCGGGACGTTGTCTCTGACTGGTTTATTGTTCTCATTAAGAACTTGTTTTTCAATGATCTTGGATGCGGTTGATTTCTCATTCCAAGCATTCATTTCTCTTTCGTATTTATCATCTGCAGCTTTTTGTTTGTTGGGTAGGTCTGCAAGATCGCGTTGGTAGTCTGCTTCTGCTTGCGCTTTGTCAGCCTCATACTGTCCCATCAGTTTTTGGTTTTCTTCTTCATAAGCCGCTGTTACACTTGATGTGTAGGCAGTTGGTTTTGGTTGAACGGGATGGCTCGGTAGTTTGGTGTAAGTGTAGGTGATTTTCTCTTCTTTGACAGATTGTGCAAAGGAGTTGAAAGCGAGGGCAATTGCCACAAATAAGGTAAATTTTTTCACGATAATTGGTTTTAATGTACTTTATAGACGTAAAAATACTTAAAAAAGTTGCCAAAGCTTGTTGTAATTTAAATAATGGGTCAGCTGAACATAAAAGTCTATCTATTGTTTAACAATAAAAGTAAAACATGAAACAAAACGGTATTCAGGTTCAAAACGAAAAAATTGACATACTTATCGACGAAATTGGCGACGAACACGTAAGTACCTCTGTAGAAACACCACTTAGAGCTGATGCTTTTGATTTGACCGACGAGGAAAAAATTCACAAGATCGCACAGCATTTTGGCCAAATCATGGACATACTTGGCTTAGACCGATCAGACGACAGTCTTAGTGGTACACCCAAACGAGTAGCCAAAATGTATGTGAAAGAAATTTTCAGTGGACTCAATCCAGAAAACTTTCCAGACATCAAACTTTTTGAAAATAAATACCAGTATAATCAAATGCTGGTTGAGAAAAACATCCTCTTTTACTCTAATTGCGAGCACCATTTTGTTCCAATCATAGGAAAGGCCCATGTCGCTTACATTTCTTCGGGTAAGGTGATTGGTTTATCTAAAATTAATAGAGTTGTACAACATTTTGCAAAGCGTCCACAAGTACAAGAACGGCTCACCATGCAAATCACAAACGCCCTTAAAAAAGTCCTTGAAACAGAAGATGTAGCTGTAATTATAGATGCGACACACTTGTGTGTTTCCTCTAGAGGAGTCAAAGATGTCAACAGCAGCACAGTTACCGCTCACTTTTGTGGTAAATTTGAAGAGGAGCATACGAAAAATGAGTTTTTAAAATACTTGAATCTCTAGGATTGATTATTTTTGGGCATGTACACTGCTCAACAAATCATTAAGTCCTTGGGGCTTCTGGCGCATCCAGAAGGAGGCTTCTACAAAGAAACATACCGATCCGAGCAAACTTTAAAAGAAGAAAATCGTCAGCTTCTGACCTCGATATATTTTCTATTGACTTCTGATAATGTATCGCATTTTCATCGCATTAAGAGCGACGAACTTTGGTATTTTCATGCAGGTAATCCATTGATAGTTCATACACTTTCAAGTGTTGGTCATCAGCAACATCAGCTGGGTTTAGACTTATCAAAGGGTGAACAGCCATTTCTTTTCATTCCAAAAAACACCATATTTGGGAGCACTGTTAAGGATAATGACGGCTTCTCCTTGGTCTCATGTGCGGTGGCTCCAGGTTTTGATTTTCGTGACTTTGAGCTTTTTGAACGTGCTCAATTACTTGCCGATTTTCCAGAACATGTATCTATTATTGAACGTCTGACAACATAATTTCAATCTAACATGTCTAGATTTATTGTTGTATGCTTATTTGCGCTTCATGTATTTACCTTGCGCGCTCAGGTTGGAGAAGATGCTCAAAAGAAAAAAGTATTTGGCTTTGCACCGTTAGCCGACAGTATACCGAAAGATAAAAATGGTTTATTTGTCTTGCCGCTTCTTTACTACACACCAGACACACGTTGGGCGGCTGGAGCAGCAGGGGTTTATTATTTCAAAGTAAAATCCTCGCTTCCAAATGCTGCCCCACCGAGGGTGTCTTATCTTCAATTTTTAACTGATTATACCCAGAACAGACAGCTAGACACTTGGGCAACGTGGCAAATATTTACCCGGAATGAGAATTTTTTACTCAAGGGAGACTTGCGATTTCGTGATTTTCCAGATCGTTTCTATGGAATTGGCAACAATACTCTACTCACACAAGAAGAGAAGTATAGTTATAACCTATTCGTAATCAAATCTTTGCAGCTAAAGAAGATCAAGCCTGGGTTATTTTTAGGATTTGATTACCAGTTAGAATATGAATATGATTTCAATTATGCGCAAGGTGGTCAATTAGAAAGTGGTAATGTTATTGGCTCTAATGGGGGCGTCGGATCTGCATTAGGTTTAGTAGGTATAATAGATACCCGAGATAATATCATCAATCCATATCGAGGCCGACTGGCAGAATTATCTACCTACCTCTTTACACCAACTTTTGGTTCAACCTTTTCTTATCACTTATATAATGGTATTTACCAACAATATTGGCAATTAAGACCAAAGCAAATATTAGCCTTTCAATTGAAAGCTCGTTTTTCCTTTGGTGATGTACCATTTTTGGATTTATCTACCTTGGGCAATGACGATATCCTTAGAGGCTATCCAAAAAACCGATTTCGTGATCGCCATTTTGTAGCAACTCAGTTAGAATATCGCTTTCCTTTGTGGTGGCGCTTTGGCGCCGTTGCATTTGCAGGTATTGGCGACGTATTTGGTCC
>JAURNL010000070.1 GCA_030830205.1 Crocinitomicaceae bacterium
GAAGGAAAAGGTAAAATTGTAGATGTACTCACACCTTCTTACGATATCATCGCCAGATTTCAAGGCGGACCAAACGCTGGTCACACCCTAGAATTTGAAGGTATCAAACACGTTTTGCACACCATCCCATCGGGTATTTTCCACAAGGATGTCATCAATTTGGTAGGTAATGGTGTTGTTATTGACCCAGTTGTATTCAGTGCCGAACTCGATAAATTAAAACCATTTAACATCGATTTCAAAACGCGTCTTTTACTTTCTAAAAAAGCGCATTTAATTTTGCCCACTCACAAACTCCTTGATGCAGCTTCTGAGCAAGCTAAAGGCAAAGATAAAATTGGTTCAACACTCAAAGGAATAGGCCCAACCTACATGGATAAAACAGGCCGTAATGGTTTGCGTGTTGGCGATATCCACTCGCCAAATTTTAAAGATAAATACGCTGCGCTCGTTGAAAAACACGTTGGCATCCTCAAGCACCACAACGACTTCACCTATGACCTCGCAAGTCTTGAAAAACCATGGTTTGAAGCCATTGAGGTCTTGAAACAACTCACTGCTGTTGATTCGGAGCATTATTTAAACACAGCTCTTCTGAGTGGCAAAAAGGTATTGGCAGAAGGTGCACAAGGCACCATGTTAGATATCGATTTTGGGACTTACCCTTTTGTGACTTCATCAAACACAGTTACTGCAGGAACTTGTACTGGCCTTGGTATTGCGCCTACTAAAATTGGTTCAGTTATCGGTATTTTCAAAGCCTACTGTACACGTGTTGGTAGTGGCCCCTTCCCTACCGAACTCGATGACGAAGTTGGAGAACTCATCCGTCAAGAAGGCCGTGAATTTGGCGCTACAACTGGTCGCCCACGCCGTTGCGGCTGGCTAGACCTCGTTCAATTGCGCTATGCCATCATGATCAATGGCGTTACAGAACTTTCCATGATGAAAAGTGACGTACTCAGCATCTTTGAACACATCAACGTTTGTACACACTATTTAATTAACGGAGAAAAAGTAACTGACTTTCCTTTTGATGTCACTGATCTTCACATTGAACCAGTCTACGAAAAATTAGCAGGCTGGAACTGTGACCTCACTGAACTCGAATCATTTAATGATGCGCCTCAGGAACTCAAAGATTACGTCACTTACCTAGAAGCGCAATTAAACGTTCCAATTCGCGTTATCTCTGTCGGTCCAGACCGCAAACAGACACTTCAAAACTAAAAATGACCAAACTTCCTCAAATGCGTTTTGCAATCTTTATGATGGCAATAGTATGTTGGGGAACTTTGTTTGGACAGGGTACACTCCAACTGCTTCCTGGCACCGAGAAAGTTTACGCCATTCAAAATGGCATACACCGCTTGGTCGGTACAGTTAGTTTCACATATCAAGGCAATACCATGTACTGCGATTCTGCCCACTACAACGAAGGTGGAAAAGAAGTACGGGCCTATGGAAATGTCCATATTCAAAAAAGTGGCATCAATCTATATGCTGATTCTATTTACTACGCCGAAAAACAGAAATATGCCAAGCTTTGGGGTCATGTAAAAGCCCGAGACAACGCTTACAAAATGAGCGCCGATTCCATGGACTACGATGCCAAACGCGGCCGGGCCATTTTTAGAAGTTCTGGTAAAATTGAATCCATCCTTTCAGATGAATCCATTGTTTGCCAACGCGGCTATTTTTATCCGGGCAATGGCTCCTTTTTCTTCAGCGGAAAAGTTCATTACAAAAAAGGTAAACTTGATGTCAAAGCAGATACCTTACAATTTGCCTATGAGCAGCAAAAACTCTACTTTCTTGGCAATGCACAACTGCGCAACGACACCGTACAAATTTATTGTCAGAAAGGTTGGTTTCATGTGCAAGATGAATATGGCAAACTCTACAAACAAGCAGAGGTCTTTCACCAACAACATCTCATAAAAGGAGACACTTTATTTTTCAATACCAAGAAGAATGATTACGAAGCCTTTGGAGATGTCTTTTACAAAGACACCAAAGAAAATTTTGCCTTAATGGGGCAGCATGCCTTACTTTCCGACACAGACCACAAAGGATACATGACAGGATCTGTTTTAGGCTTTAAACGCCTTGAACAAGACACGCTATACTGGACAGCAGACACCTTATATTTATCAAGAGATAGTTTAAATAATAATAAATATATTATTGCAAATCAGGATTTTAAATTTATAAATAAAAATCTACAAGGCCGTTCTGATTATGCGCAATTTGATCTAAAAACACAAGAACTCTTGCTTGAGGAGCAACCCATCCTATGGACAAACACCGCTGAGCTCAAAGCCCAACAAGCTCACATTTTCCTAAAAGATAGCAGTCTTCAAAAAATTCAACTCACCGATAAGGCAAGCATCTTAATGGAGCTCGAGACCGATAATTTATACAATCAATTGGCAGCAAGAGAACTCAATGCCTATTTCGATAGTACTGGTCAATTGAATTTTGTCGAAGCACTTGGGCAAGCCTGGACCATTTTCTATCCGGAAACCCAAAAACAGCTCAATGACAGTACCCTGAAAATTCAGCGCGAAGGATTAAATAGGTTGTATTCAGAATATTTGGAAATCAATATTGCTGGCAAAGAAATAGTCGGGATCACCTATTTTGAGCAACCAGAAGGGATTTTCTTTCCAATGGATCAAATCGATCAAAAAGAAAGATTGATAAAGAATTTTTCATGGAATCCAAATTTGCGACCGCAAAAGGTATCAGACCTTCGTTAGCTCAATTCTTCGTTGTCCACCGCAGCATCCCAGCGCGTTACGCTCTTAACCCCTTCTACTTCTTCAAACTTACGGGTCAGTTGCTCGAGTTGGGCAGTATCGTAAACCAGTACCTTGATGCGCCCTTCAAATACCCCATCATTAGTTTCAAAAGAAATACTCTTCATGTTGATGTTATTCTGACGAGAAATAATTTCAGTAAGGCGGTTTACCAAACCAATCTGATCGATACCGATAATACGAATAGCCGCAACGCGTTCAACAAGTGCACTACTTTGCCATGAAGCCTTTAAACAACGATAGGCCAACTTAGATAGCAAGTGCATGGCATTCGGGCAATTGAAACGATGGATTTTGATACCACTCGAAATAGTGATGAAACCAAAAATGCTATCGCCAGGAATTGGGCTACAACACTTAGCCAAGGTGTAATCAAAACCTTTGAAATCTTCACCAATGATAATGGTGTCGGTATCCGTATTGATGCCCTCATGCAATAAACTATCGTCAGAACCCTTAATTTTTTTCGAACGAATTTTGCGTTCCAATACAATGTATCCTTGCTGGATATTTAATTCTCTGAGCTGCGCAAGATCTAGCTTGCCCTTAGCAATTTTAAAATACAAGGTGCCCGTAGAATCTAGGTGAAAATGCCTTTCTAACGCGCGGATGTTTTCAGGATTGAAATGAATGCCAAATTGCTTGAGTTTGCGCTCAAGGATCTCTTTCCCATCAGCGACAATAACCTTGCGCTCTTCATTGAGCGCTTGCTTGATACGCTGTTTGGCTTTTGCAGAAACAACAAAGCGCACCCATTCGTCATTGGGTTTTTGCTTTTTGGAGGTCAGGATTTCAAGCTGATCTCCGTTCTGTAATTGATAACTGAGCGGTACCAAACGATTGTTTACTTTAGCACCGATACAATGGTTCCCGATTTCAGTATGGATGTCATAGGCGAAATCAAGGATGGTTGAACCTGTTGGCAAGACGCGCAATTCACCCTTTGGGGTAAATACATAAATCTCGTCATTGAAAAGATTGAGCTTGAAGTCATTGACAAAATCAATGGCGCTGGTATCGGGGTTATCTAGTAATTCTCTGATTTCAGCGATCCAACGATCAAACTTGTTTTCGTCGGTTTTGGACTCTTTGTATTTATAGTGTGCGGCCAAACCATGCTCAGCAATCTCGTCCATGCGGGCACTTCTAATTTGCACTTCTACCCAACGCCCCTGTGGTGACATCACAGTGGTATGCAAAGATTCATAACCATTGGCTCTTGGAGTTGAAACCCAATCGCGGAGCCTTTCTGGGCTCGGTTGATAGAAGTCAGTAACGACCGAATAAACGCGCCAACA
>JAURNL010000071.1 GCA_030830205.1 Crocinitomicaceae bacterium
AAAAACCAGAAGGAGCTATTCCGCTTCCAGAAGCTGAACTTGTAGTTTCTGCTGGCCGCGGGCTCAAAGGCCCTGAGAACTGGGGCATGGTCGAAGACCTTGCTGCGGCGCTTGGCGCAGCCACCGCTTGTTCGCGCCCTGTAGCCGATATCGGATGGCGTCCTCACCACGAACACGTCGGGCAAACGGGTGTGGCCATACGTCCAAATCTATATATTGCCGCCGGTATTTCAGGTGCTATTCAACACCTTGCAGGTGTCAATGGCTCTAAAGTTATCGTCGTGATCAATACAGATGCTGAAGCGCCATTCTTTAAAGCAGCCGACTACGGAATTGTTGGTGATGCCTTTGAAGTAATCCCTCGCTTTACCGAAGCTGTGAAACGTTTTCGTGCAACACAACACTAACGCGCAACAAACTACCAAATTATACGTATAAGCCACCCGAATGCAAAAAATAATCTTAGACATCGCGGGTATAGCTTATAGTCAAACTCAGTCTGGCTCTTATGTGCTGACGCTCAATGAGCGCGACGGAATGCGCAAGCTACCGATCGTCATCGGAGGATTTGAAGCGCAGGCTATTGCCGTAGAGCTCGAAAATATGGTACCTTCAAGGCCCCTCACTCACGATCTCTTCCGTGCATTTTGTCATGCATTCAGTGTAACAGTAAAAGAAATTCTTATTTACAAATTCAAAGATGGTGTCTTTTTTGCCAAGCTGATTTGCGAGCAAAATGGGGTCCTTACCGAATTAGACTCCCGCACCTCAGATGCCATTGCCATTGGTGTGCGTTTCAAGGCTCCAATCTATACGCTCAGTAGCATTCTCGATGAAGTGAGTGGCATTTCGCCCAGCTCTATGTCAGAAACCTATGATTTTGAAGACGAAAATGATATCTTTGAACAAGACGATCAAGTGCCAAATGAATGGGATATCTACGCCACAGAAGAGCTAGAGCATCAACTCGCAGAGGCACTCGACAACGAAGATTACGAATTAGCCTCAAAAATCCGAGATGAACTTAACCGACGCAATCAAAACTAGACTTACCCTTCTTAGTTTTTTTCAATTTTTTGTTTGGGGCGCATGGCTCACCACTATTGGCACCTATTGCACAGAAGGCAAAGGCTGGAGTTTCCCGCAATTCGGCGCCATCTTCTCCACACTTGCGTTGTCGTCCATCCTCATGCCCTCCATTATTGGCATTATTGCCGACAAGTGGCTGCGCGCTGAGCGCTTATATGGTATTTTGCACCTGACTTACGGTTGCATCATGCTCTTGATTCCCAATATAGCGCTGCTTCAAGAGCTTTTCCCTTTTTTATCGGCCCTGAAGGAGTATGAACTACTCTATTGGATAGTTTTTGCCGGTATGATGGCCTATATGCCTTCGATATCACTCTCCAATTCTGTTTCGTACCGCATCCTAAAAATGAACAACCTCAGTGTGCAAATTGATTTTCCAAAAATTCGTGTTTGGGGTACTATTGGATTTATTGCCGCTATGTGGCTCACCAACCTAAGTGGCAGTAAAGCATCTGCGAATCAATTTTACATTGCAGGTGTTGGAGCCATACTACTTGGGCTTTACGCCTTCTCGCTACCCGCATGCCATCCGCAGGGCAAAACCAATGACAAGAAAACACTTAGTCAACAACTGGGCCTAGACGCTTTTAAGTTGTTTGCTGAATACCGCATGGCCTTATTCTTTATTTTTTCCATCTTGCTGGGTGCGGCTCTTCAGTTGTCTAACATGTATGGCGATGCCTATTTAAGCGGCTTTCCAAAAGGCACCCTCGTCGAAAAATATTCTACGATCATCTACTCTATTTCTCAGGTATCTGAAACTATTTTTATCCTCACGATTCCTTTCTTTTTGAAGCGTTTTGGCATCAAAAACGTGATGTTATTTGCACTTTTTGCTTGGGTCTTGCGCTATGGCTTTTTCGCCTACGGCAGCAGTGATTTTGGGGTCATGTTGATCGTTTTGAGTTGTATTGTATACGGTATGGCTTTTGATTTCTTTCTGATCTCGGGCTCTATGTTTGTCGAGGCCAATACCGACAGCAGCATCCGTTCCAGCGCACAAGGATTGTTCATTATGATGACCAACGGCATTGGTGCCTATATTGGAACGGTTTCAAGTAGTGCACTTATTGGTGCTTATTATATTTTGCCAAATGGACAAACCGACTGGCACGGAGCTTGGCTACTTTTTGCAGGCTATTCATTGGTAGTAGCCATCCTATTCCTACTCCTTTTTAAGGATAAGAGCAAAGCTGTTGCCTAGCCTTCGGATTGAGTGAACTTATATCCTACGCCTCGTATGGAATGAAAATACCGCGGATTTTTCGGGTCGATTTCAAAGAGTTTGCGAAAATTAAGAATGTAGTTATCGATAGTACGAGAGGTAGGTATTTGTTCCGAACCCCAAAGTCGGTCTAAAATCTCGTTTCTCGAAACCACTTTTCCTTGTTTTTCAATGAACAGCGCTAAGAGTTGCACCTCGCGTTTGGTGAAGGTGTGCAGGAGTTTTCCCTCCGTATTCAGGACCTCAAAAGAGGTGAAATTGACTTCTTTATCTCCTATTTGATAAGCCGAATTGGTCTCGATGAGTACAGATCCATTGATCAGGATTTGTACTTTGAGTAAAAGTTCTTCTAGGTCAAAAGGCTTGACGAGGTAATCATTGGCTCCTAATTTAAGACCGTTCACACGATCAGAAGTAGTACCCTTTGCCGATAAAAATAAAACGGGAACCGTTGAATGCTGGCGGATTTCTTTGCACAAATCAAAGCCAGAAACATGAGGCAGCATGACATCCAAAATGATCAAATCAAAATGTATGGGACCCGAAAAAAGCTTTAAGGCTTGGGCTCCGTCTGCATAAGTATCTACGGCATATCCTTCCAATTCAAGATTCAAAGAAATCATATCGCGCAGGCTACGTTCATCTTCAACTAAACAGATTCTATACATGGGCTTTTTGATAGAAAAGTGTATTTTTGGTTGAAATTACTATAAACTCTTTAAATCATGCATAAAATTCTACGCTATAGTCTCCTCATTTTAGGACTGCAGTTTGGGGTTTGGGCCCAACAAACACTCGTCCACACCAATAAATTAGAACTCTCCAAGGACATCCCTACACTAGCATTACAAACGCCTGATCTCAACACACTTGCCGCCGAAGACGAACTCCGAGACAAACAAGGAGTGCTCTACCGCATTGGGGTGGCGCTCCCTACTCACCTGACTCCGCAAAATGCTGGCTACTGGACCACTCATGCTGACGGAAGCCGCACATGGCAAATAGTGGTTGCTGCACCAAATGCGCAAGCACTAAGCTATTTGTTTGAAAAATTCATCTTGTACGGGGGCAGTTCCCTACGCATTCAAAATATGGATGGCCAAGATGCTCACCCCATACTCACAAGTGCTGATGTAGAGTCTCACCTCATGCAAAATGCTGCACTTTGTGGTGGCTCAAAGCACTTGCTTACCCTCCATGAGCCTGCCTACACCAGACAATCTGAAATCTATATTGATCGGATCATGTTCAATTACCGCTCTACGGGTTTTGAGGTAACAGAGAAAATCAACGAATCAGATCCCTGTGAGGTCAATATCAATTGTTCTCCAGTCGGAGACGCTTGGCAAGATGAAAAACGAGGTGTTGCACGCATTTATGTTGTTGAAGGTAACCAGGCTGGTTGGTGTTCTGGCTCCTTGGTCAACAACACGGCTCAGGATTGCAAACCTTACTTCTTGACTGCGCTGCATTGTGGCGTGAATTCAACTGCTTCTAATATGAATCAATGGAAATTCTATTTCCGCTATGAGGCCGCGGCCTGTACCAATCCTACATCTGTCGGAACCCTTGCAAGTAATTATGTTACTGGCTGTTTGCGCATTGCTGATGCTGCAGACGGCGGTGGCAACTCAGGCTCTGACTTCTTGTTAGTAAAATTGGGTAATGCCAATAATGAAAACACCATCATTAACAATCTTAAATCAGCCAACTTCAATGCCTATTGGAATGGTTGGAATGCCAGCCCCAGCCCAACAACAGGTGGGGTGGGTATCCATCACCCAGCTGGTGATATCAAAAAAATCTCTACTTTCACGGGCAATACAATTTCTACCCAATGGGGATCCGCAGCGGGTTCTCACTGGCGTATTACCTGGACAGCAAATGCCAACGGCCATGGTGTCACTGAAGGTGGCTCCTCAGGTTCTCCACTTTTCGATAACACAGGCAACATCATAGGAACACTTACAGGAGGTTCCTCTTATTGCACTTCACCATCAGCACCAGACCAATATGGCAAGATGGCCTTCCATTGGGCTAGTAATGGCACTACAACAATAGAACAACTCAAGCCTTGGCTAGACCCTTCCAACTTGAATGTATTGGTTTTTGCGGGTTCTACTGATCCTTGTACCCCTACAACTCCAGTACCACCAGTAGCAAATTTTGTCGCAAGTGCTACGAGTGTCACGCCAGGAACCACCGTTTCTTTCACTGACCTATCAACCGGCATTCCAACGAGTTGGGCTTGGTCTGTGAGCCCAGCTTCTGGTTGGAGTTTTGCTGCGGGCAGCAATGCAAGTTCTCAAAACCCACAAATTCTGTTCAGTAACGTAGGTCAATATACGGTAAGTCTTACTGCAACCAATGCGCAAGGTTCAGATCTCGAAACTAAAAATAACTACATTATTGTGGCACAAATGACGGGTCCTTGTACAGCAAGTGCAGTTTGCGACGAGTATATCAATAATGTAAGCTTCAATACCATCAACAACACCTCTGCTTGTGGCAATAATGGCTACACCGACTTTACCGGAACAAATACCTCTTTGGCACAAGGCTCCACATATGCACTAACCATTACGCCCGCAATTGTCAACAACAGCCAAGCTGCTGCTTATACCAACGACGAAATCGCTGCCTGGATTGACTTCAATAATGATTTTGACTTCAATGATGCAGGTGAACAAGTTGCTTACGTGTTAGTAGGTGCAGGCTGGAACAATACATTTAATGTCACCATTCCACTAGCTTCATACACCGGAGCTGTACGTATGCGTGTTCGCATCTCTTACCAACCCGACGGCGCCATTACGCCATGTGGGCCAGCAAGCTACGGTGAAACTGAAGACTACACCATTAACATCACTTCTGGTGCAGGAATCGACGAGAATCCGCTTGGCCTTATTCAAATCTATCCTAACCCAGCTCAAGAATTATTGCATATCAACTGCAACAACTTGACTGAAAACGCTCAGATTGAAATCATGGATATCAACGGAAAAATATTAATGCAAACAACAGGAATTGCAGGGCAGCTCAACACGATGGGAATTGCTCATCTAGCGAGCGGCTTGTATCATGTACGCATTGTTTCTAACGGACAACAAATCACCCAAAGAATAATCAAGAACTAAAGGGTTTAAAACCCTGTTTCAAAATAGTTGGCGGCCCGCTCTAAGTGGGCCGCTTTTTTTTCTGGCAACATGCGGTTCCAATTGGCCACCATTTGCACCGTGCGCATATTTTTACGCAAACGCTCTTGGTGCTTGTCTACAAAATGCCAAAAAAGACCATCGAACAAGGCCGCAGCTTCAGGATCCGTTTTGAAGCCTTGCTTTTTAAGGTAATTTGATCCAGAAAAATAGGGTTTGGTAGTCATCAGCCCACCATCTGCGTACTGACTCATGCCATATACGTTAGGTACCATGACCCAATCATAAGCATCAATGAAATAAGACATGAAAAAACGGTAAACCTCATCGGGGTCTGTCTCAGCTAAAAAGAAAAAATTACCCAATAACATCAGTCTTTCAATATGATGTGCGTATGCATGCTGCTCTAGCTTCTGACCTACATGATGAAATAAAGACAAGTCCTTCAAGTGTGACCAATTCAAGGTTCTATGGTGTTGCATCGCATTTTTGGTACGCTGCTCCACACCCACCTTTTCATAAACGGCTCTGATGAATTCTCTCCAGCCAATCACTTGCCTAATGAATCCCTCGGTGCTTTCTATAGACACGCTACCCTTTTGATAGGCAGCAAGCACTTGCTCCACAACTTCATTGGGAAGCAAAAGTCCAATGTTGAGCGCCGCAGATAAATTTGAATGAAAAACAAAAGTAGAATCGGGGCTAAACGCATCTTGATAGGGCCCAAAAAACTGCAAATTATGCTCAATAAAGTAGCTGAGTGCAGCTTTTGCTTCTTGGTGTGTAACAGGATAATTTGATAAATCTGGGTTGCCAGGATGGCTTGAAAAATCAATAGCTATCGTTTCTTGGGCAGCGCGCGACCAAGTACTTTGATAAACTGGGAAACTTGGCAAGGCAAGACCCTTGGGTAAGGCCTTTCTATTGTCGGCATCATAACTCCATTGCCCTCCGATGGGCGCTCCTGTATCGGTAAGGAGTATACCAAGTCGCTCGCGCTGCTTCTTATAAAAGTCAGCCATGAAGAAACGCCGCTCGCGCTTGCCAAAAAGTGCAGCATTCTGTTGAGGTGTATTGAAAAAAGAGGGGTTGTCAAGCCATTGCAAAGGAAGCGCGAACTGAGCAGCAAAACGACGTATTCTTTTTTCGAGTAAGAAATCTGTTGGGTCAATTACCGTAATTTTCGCCTCCATAGATTTGAGATCCTCAAAAATATCCTCCCACTTGGCGTCTTTGGAGACGTAATACCGCACTTTTTTATTTTTACTCCGCAAATATTCTGCGTAGTAATTCATAGAAGCACGATGCAGCGCTAACTTTTTTTGGTGAAAAGGTAGCTGAGTAAAGAAGAGTTCATTTTCAATCAACCAAAATTCCTCTACGTGCTCAAACGCAGGGTGCTGCTCGAAAAGCTGCTGTGGAAAAACCAAACATACGGAAGTAGACATCGTTCCTTTAACACCTCAAAATGCAGTTTGTTTGCTTGCTTTGCGCTACTGCTCTTTTAACAGGCAAAGTGCTCCCATTGCGCACAAACTCTGTGTAATTTTGTAGTGTATTTAAAAGTAATCATGGATAAAGTTTCTTATGTTGGCAACGCAGACGTCAATGCCATTGAACACCTCTACCAACAATACCGCCAAGACCCTACTAGCGTAGACATTGGTTGGACCAAATTCTTTGAAGGTTTTGAATTTGCACAAACAAGCTTTGACAATGGCGGTGCCATTCCAGAAAATTTTGTGAAAGAATTCAAAGTCATCAATCTCATCAATGGCTATCGCACACGCGGACACCTTTTTACACACACCAACCCAGTACGCGAACGCCGCAAGCATGCTCCTAATTTAGAAATT
>JAURNL010000072.1 GCA_030830205.1 Crocinitomicaceae bacterium
GACTATGAACGTCAAAAGGAACTTTTTGAAAAAGAGGCGGGATCGGCCAAGAGCTATCAGCAAGCTAAAAGTGCATATCAAGTTAATAAAGCAAAGCTAACAGGCATATTGGTGAAGCTTCAGATGGCAAATGTCAATATGACTTTGTTAGATAAAGGTAAAATTGAAAGGATGCAACAGGTTCGTTCACCATTTTCAGGTGTGATTACCAAGGTAACAGCGAGTGTTGGTGCTTTTGCTGAACCCAAAGATAATTTATTGGAAATAATAGACTTAAAGCATGTTCATGCCGAATTAACTGTTTATGAAAAGTATTTGTCTTTTCTTCACAAGGACCAACAAGTCACTTTGCAATTTGTAGATACAAATAAGACAGCAAAGGCAAAAATTTATCTGATTGGACGAGAAATAAGTAAAGAACGTACCATCAAAGTGCATTGTCATTTTGATCAACTTCCAACAGATATTACCCCCGGAGCTTATCTAAAGGCAGAAATTAGAGCCAAAGAGCAAGTGTATTTTACACTACCCGAAGAGGCAATCGTCAAAGAGGGAGGCCGAGATATTGTTTTTGTTGCGCAGCAAAATAACTATATTCCTATAGAGGTAGAACTCATCGTTTCTCAAAATGGACATGCGGCTATTACAAGTTTGCAAATGGAAAAATTAAAGAAGGCAAAAATTGTGACCAAAGGAGCTTATGAACTGATGGCCATGCTTAACAAAGAAGTCGAATAATATGAAATGTATACACACCCTATTGATCAATAACTAAATACAACTCAAATGAAAAAAACAAATTTGCTTTTATTTTCAGGTCTCCTTTTGGGCCTATTGACACTTGCGTCATGTCAAAAATATTTTGCTTGTCACGAAGAAAACATCAGTAGTGCTGGCGATGATGATTCTCACAATAAAGGTATGAATTGTATGCAATGCCATGTTGCTACAGGGGATGGTGAAGGCTGTTTTAATGTCGCGGGCACCATTTATCAATCCGATTTACAAAATACAGTTTCTTCTGGAAAGGTTGAGCTATTTACCGAGCCAAATGGCGGCGGTTCACTGAAGTATACCATTACAATTGATAGTAAAGGAAACTTCTATTCAACTGATAATATAACTTATAGTGGGCTTTATCCAAAAGTAACAGGGCCTTCAGGTGCAAGTATTTCCATGAGTTCACCTCTGAGTTCAGGTGCATGTAATTCTTGTCATGGCTCAAGTACTGGAAGAATTGGCATTGATTAATTTCAAAATAGCAAGCAAAAAGTAGAGCTCAGTTTATATTCGAAAACTGAGCTTTTTTTTGCATAAATATTTCAATAAATTGAGTTTCATTTGCTGGAGAAATCAACAGCTCGTCGTATTTATTATAGCGCAGTACGAGACAATGCCAGGCAGTGCTCATTTTCCATCCTACATAGAGGCCGTTGGCAGGTTCTAATTTATTGAAGGTGGTGTACGGGATTCTTTTCTTAAATCCCACACTTTGACAAAGCAAATGGTCCTCTAAGAAGGTGTAGTGGGTAGTTTTCGGAAGTATCCAAATCATAAAAATAGTAAGAACTAGCCAGATAGAAGCCAAGCTATATACACTAGTTAGCTCATCTTCAGAATAGACAATGAGGATAGATACGCCTGAATATATGATACCCACAAATCCAGAGACCCCCCACAAAAACCCATCTTTCTTTGATTCAAAGCGCATACCAGCTTACCATGCAAATAGCGGTTTGCTGCTCATGAGGGCATTTACTTCTTTTCGAACACTAGCAATTACGGCTTCGTCACCAGAATTCATCAGTACGCGATCAATGAGGCTTACAATTTGTGGAATTTCTGAGGTATTCACGCCGCGCGAGGTAATGGCAGGAGTTCCGATTCTGATGCCCGATGTCACAAATGGAGATTCAGTATCATACGGGACCATATTTTTGTTAACTGTGATATCCGCCTTCACCAATGCATTTTCGGCGTCTTTTCCGTTGATTCCTTTGGATCGTAAATCAATAAGCATGCTGTGATTGTCGGTTCCGCCAGATACGATATTGTAGCCTAGCTTGATCATTTCGGATCCAAAGACAGCTGCATTTGCGCTCACTTGGGTCATATAAATTTTAAAAGAAGGGTCTAGTGCTTCACCAAATGCTACTGCCTTTGCTGCGATTACGTGCTCTAGTGGACCACCTTGAATTCCTGGAAAAACAGCTGCATCTAGTAAGGCACCCATCGATTTGAGGTTGCCGTTATTCCAACGTAAACCGAAGGGATTTTCAAAGTTATGTCGGAGCATAATGATACCACCTCGCGGACCTCGCAACGTTTTATGAGTTGTAGAGGTAACGATATGGCAATGCTCAAGTGGATCATTGAGTAAACCAGCTGCAATCATGCCAGCAGGGTGGGAGATATCTGCTAAAACCAATGCTCCAATTTCGTCGGCAACCTTGCGAATTCTCGCATAGTCCCAATCACGGGAATAAGCAGAAGCACCACAAATGATCATTTTTGGGCGTTCTCTCATGGCAGTTTCTTCCATGAGCTCGTAATCTACTAATCCAGTTTCTTTTTTAACACCATAGAAGAATGGTTTGTAGAGCTTTCCAGAAAAATTGACAGGAGATCCATGAGTGAGGTGTCCTCCATGAGAAAGGTCAAAACCTAATATTTTATCGCCAGGTTGTAAGCATGCTAAAAATACTGCAGCATTCGCCTGTGCTCCAGAATGGGGTTGTACATTAGCCCAGGTTGCACCAAATAGTTGGCAAAGACGATCAATAGCTAATTGCTCGACTTGGTCAACAACTTCACAACCGCCATAGTAACGCTTGCCAGGCAAACCTTCTGCGTATTTATTAGTAAGTACAGAGCCCATGGCTTGCATGACTTGCTCACTCACAAAGTTTTCGGAGGCAATAAGTTCAATGCCGTGTAATTGGCGTTCTTTTTCTGCTTGAATGAGCTTAAAAATGGCTTGGTCTTTCATTGTGTTTTTTTGATTTTACAAATATCGTAAGAATGCTAAAATAAGCGTCTAATTTCGTGAAGAGAATGTGTAAAATCTCCTGCTGACTGATTGAAAACACCTTCTTTGGAGAGCGCATCAAGTCTTACATGACCAGAGGCATGCAAGATTTCAAGCTCGGGACTCACAATACCCACGTGATGGATTTTCCCATTTCCATTTATAAAAAATGCAAGATCGAGCTGTTGGCGATCCTCAAAATCAATAGGATTCCCCAGTTCGGCCTGCTGATAAGCATCTCGAGGTAAGTTCAAATCCAATTGGCGAAATACATTTTGTACCAGTCCAGAACAGTCAATTCCAAAAATGGATTTACCTCCCCATAAATAGGGTGTGTTCAAAAAGCTTAAAGCGTAGGTCCAAGCATTATTTTTCACGGAGGCAGGTTCAATTTGATATTTGAAATTTCCAATTTGGAAGGTCTCCTCTTGGCCAACTAAAGAGCCCCCACTTAATATTTGACGACCAAAAGGACCTTCAATGGGCTGAAAATGAATGGCAGAGTAGTTAGCATCTTCTAGCCAACGACGGAGCTCCTTTTCTGTTAGAGCCAAGACTTGTTTATGATCTATAAATCCTTCGTAACCATCAATATAACTCCGAATATGCAACCATGGTCGGTCAAACTTTAATATTTCAATAGGCTCACCAAAAAGCAATTGGGTCACTTGTTGTGCGCTATCTTTAGGCGCTTCTCTAACGGGGATTGATGACAGTGCGCAAAAAGCAAAGCGCTGCTGAGACTCTAACCATTTGATTTTATCACTCATTGCTCCAAAATTAATGTTTTCAAGGCGATATTTGACTAATTTTAACCCATGATTATGGGTAGTAAACCACAAATACTGATTACAAACGACGATGGAATTAGTGCAAAAGGGATCGCAGCACTTATCGAAGTGGCAAAGCCCTTTGGAGATATATACGTACTGGCTCCAGATAAACCTCAGTCAGGAATGGGGCATGCTATTTCCATACACGATCCTATTCGCCTTTTCAAAAGTGAGTTATATCCGGGAGTGCAGTCCTATGCTTGCAGTGGTACCCCTGTAGATTGTGTGAAATTAGGCATTTTCGAGTTGCTAGGTACTAAACCAGACCTTTTGCTATCGGGAATCAATCATGGTGAAAACTCATCAACTAACGTCTTGTATTCCGGAACAATGTCAGCAGCTATTGAGGGCGCCATGGAAGGAATACCATCTTTTGGTTTTTCATTAGCTGATTTTTCTGCAGATGCAGATTTTAGTGCAGCCCAACACTATATACAGATTTTGCTTGCACAATTCTTTGAAAAGGGTTTTGAGCCTTCTGTATGTTTAAATGTTAATATTCCAAAGCTACCCTTATCTGAAATCAAGGGCATTCGTGTGGTTAAACAAGCACATGCCTATTGGGCAGATCGTTTTGAAAAGAGACAAGACCAATATGGCCGTGATTACTTCTGGTTAACCGGTGAATTTGCCGACCTTGACCAACGTCCAGATACAGATCTTCATGCGCTCAAAGAAGGATTTGTGAGTGTGGTACCAACACATTTTGATCTCACCTCGTATGCGCATCTTAGCCATTTTAAATCTTGGGAACAATGAAAAATAACCTCAATACATCTTTTTTTATAGGACTCTCAATTGGTGTTTTGTCACCTCTTTTGTTGTTGCCTATCATCGTATTTGTTTTGTCTCAATCGTATGGACAAAGCTTCTCTTTTCTCTGGCATCAAACTTTGCACTTTCAAGAGTTTATGAGTCGTTATTTGTCCTTGGGTCTCATCGGAAATTTAGCTTGGTTCTACTTTTTTTTAAATCGAGAAAAGTACTTTCACACCCGCGGTATCATATTTGGTATGTTATTATATGCACCCTATATGATTTATGTCAATCTTGAACGCTTGTTTTAATCTGAATCTTTTGAGTCAAAATCCTAATGTTTATATAGTTTGCGGAGAAGCATCTGGCGATCTTCACGCCGCAAACCTTGTCCGAGCCTGGAGGCAACTCAATCCGAATGTACATTTTAAGGCATGGGGTGGTGATCGTCTTCTGTCTGAGGGAGTTGAATTGCAACAGCACATCAGCGCTATGAGTTTCATGGGTTTTTTGGAAGTTGTTCAAAATTTAGGCACAATCCGGCGTCAATTTAAACAGCTCCAGCAATCCTTATTGGCTCAAAAACCTGATCTGCTCGTATTAGTGGATTACCCAGGTTTTAATCTACGCATGGCAAAATGGGCTTATAACCATGGAATAAAAGTACTCTACTATATTTCACCCACAGTATGGGCTTGGAAAAAGAATCGAGTATACAAGATTCAAAAATATGTAACAAAATTGTATTGTATTCTACCTTTTGAGCCGTCATTTTATGCTCAATTTGGAATAGAAGTAGCCTATTTTGGACATCCACTTCTAGATGAAATCACAAATTATAAATCGATCCCAAAGAGTAAGCATCGTCTGGACAGACCTATTCTTGCTTTGCTTCCAGGTTCGAGACCTCAAGAATTAGCCAAAAAAATGCCACTCATGTTGGAGGCAGCCTCAAAATTTGAGGCAACTCATGAAATTGTGGTGGTTTGCGCTTCATCGGTGCCCAGCACTATTTACCAACAATATGTCAAAGGCCATCATGTTGTTTTGAGCCATGCTCATACCTATGACGTACTTTCAAAGGCTGAACTTGCACTTGTAACCTCAGGTACGGCAACACTAGAAACAGCTTTGTTTGGAGTTCCACAAGTAGTTTGCTATAAAGGATCAACATTATCCATTTGGTTAGCAAGAAAGCTTGTAAAAATCAAATATATATCGCTCGTAAATTTGATTTTAGATCAAAAGGCTGTACCAGAGCTGATTCAAGATGAATGTACAGCATTGCTGATGCAAAAAGAGCTTGAAAAATTATTGCCTGGTCAGGAGCACAGAAGTGCGCAATTAGCGAGTTACGCTACTCTTCAACTTTTACTGAAACAATCCGGGGTGAGTGAACGTATTGCCAATTCGATGAATTCTTTTATTGTGCCGTGAAACTTTTATTAACGCTGCTGTTCTCTTTAACCTGTTGGGTATTTACTTATTCCCAAAATATCAGAGTTGGATTGTACTCAGGGACAAGTGTCAAAGAGTTTCAGTTCACTATTGGAAGTGGTACTTATTTACTTACAGTTACGCTGCCGGACGGTCGATTCGAATCGATATTACTAACAAAGCTTTCTCAGGGGAAGTTCAGAAGTAGCGGAGCATTGGTTCAATTCATACAAGGAGGGAAACTACGCTTTCAAGGTACGCAGATGGAAATGCTTCAACTCGCGCAAGAAGATTATTGCACTTGGTCAATACCTGCACTTTCTACAAAAACGCGTGACTATGAAGGTAATTTTGAGATAAATGTAAAAAATAGTAGCTTGCGTTTGGTAAATATGATTCCTTTAGAGACTTATTTAGAGGGTGTGGTTTCCTGTGAAGGGGGACCCGGACATCAGAAAGCTTATTACCAGGCTCAGGCTGTAATTTCGCGTACTTATGCCTTAAATAATCAAAATCGTCACCAAAAAGATGGATTTGAGCTTTGTGACCGTGTCCATTGTCAAGCTTACCTTCACAAACGAACGGGATCTGCCATTATAGACACCTCAGTATATCAAACCAAATCGGTAGTCCTTTTAACTCAAAACGGGAATTATTTCCCAACATTTTTTCATGCCAATTGTGGAGGTCAAACTTGCGAACCCCAAGATGTTTGGAATGAGCCAATAGAAGGCTTAACATCGTTTAAGGATACGTTTTGTATTCATACAAAACAGGCAACATGGGTTAAAAGTATTCCATTGAATACATGGACACGATTTTTATCCAATCGATATGGCTTTCCACTTCATGATTCATTAAGCTATGCGCTGTTACAAGATTTCAGACAGCAAAACAGAAGTGCATTTTATCTGCATCCTGTATATGGAATTCCGATGCGTGATTTAAGAGAGGAGTTTAAACTTAAATCCAGTTACTTTGACGCAGTTGTTGTAGGAGACGAGGTCATTCTTTATGGCCGTGGTTTTGGCCATGGTGTAGGTCTCTGTCAGGAGGGGGCTATGCAGATGGCAAAAAAAGGATATTCTTTTGACCAAATTTTACAATTCTATTACCCCGGTGCCGTCCTCACCGAACACAGCAACTAGGGATTCAATTGGTGATTGAGTGTAGGAATCTGGAGTCGCTACTTCTTCTTTTTTGTGACTACAAATATTTCTTCGTCGTCACGCTTGAAGAATTTTTCAGAGCGCGCATAAGCTTCAAGCTCATTAAGGTGGTGTAGACGATATAGGGTGTTTTTAGTCTCTTTCAGTTGCTTGCGCATTTGTGCATCTTGCTGTTCTATTTGTGCTAATTTTCTTTTTTGACGCACCAAAGCAAAAACATCCCATTCATCCAAGAATAAAAAGTAAATACCAAACAAAAGACTTGTTAAGATGTACTTGTTTTTTAACCAACTTGGGATTCGTTGCATGTTGTAGTTATTGTTCAGAGAAGCTGTTGTATTTCTTTTCGTAGAATGCAATCCATTCTTTATCGTATTCAAACCATTTTTCCGCTTTTTGAAGCATTGGTCTGGCATTGACAGTGCTGCCGTCACGTTTGATGAGGGCTTGAGCACTAAGAATAAGTCCAACGCGTAAGGCATCCTTGTCGGCTTGGGTCCAATTATCGAAATTTTTATCAGTGAGATTTAATAAATTAGGCAATTCTGTTTTCCAAATCAGATTTGCAGTTTTGGAATCTCGGTTATTGTATCGAATGGCAGCCTCAACAAATTTAATGCCCATTGGGTTGCGTGTGATCGTACTGTAAGATTCGCATACATCTAATATTTCTGAAAGGGTTTCAGCCGTTTTCTCTTTGCTTTCATTGCTGTATACTATTGGGTATCCGTCCTCTTCGTCAAGGATGTAACGCACACCGTTATTGAGCAGTTCTAACTGAAAACCATTAAGCCACATTTTGTGAATAGGCATTCTGAAAACACCGTTTTCATCTCGCTCAATGGCTGTTGCACAAGCATTTATAGCCTCTTCGAAAGGGTCTTGAATCATAGGATCTTTTAAATCTTTACGATATACACCATAAAGACCTTTCGCCAAGAAAATGTAAGGGGTAGGGTCATTTGCATATTTTGACTTGACAGTGTAATCGCCAGCGCGCTTAACTAATTTGATAAAGTTGGAATCTGCATGTAACTGAGTGAGCTCATCAAGGTTGTTGGTAACAGTAATAAAATTGTCGTTGTCGACATATAAATCAAATTCTTCCTCTTCAACTTCCCCATTTCTAAGGGTTTTTTTAATGGCGTAGGTGACATTTAATGAGACTGAATAATTTCCAACTCGCTTGAAATTGACCTCGATGATGTCGCTCTTTTGATCTCCTTTTGTAAATTCCCAATCTTTGCCTTGTTCACCGGAGATAATCCATTCCGTGCTGACTTTTTTTGTTCCGGCAGCAGTAAAAATACTTCGCATTTCAACTGACGTATTTCCTCCTTTTTCGTCATCTAAAGTAATGACACGTTTAGATTCTTTCAATTGAAGTGTTGGTTGTTGTGCAAGAAGGGAACTTGTAAAGATCAAACAAAGTGAGGTAAGAAGTAAAAGTCTCATTGTGGTGGGTTTTAACATATTGAATTCAAACAATTCTTTTCGAAATTAATAAAATTTATTGATGGCTCTTGATCAAAAGACACAAGATTTCTTGTGCTGCTAATGCAATCTTTGTGCCAGGACCGTATATTCCGAAGACACCAGCCTTATAAAGATACTCGTAATCTTGCTGCGGAATGACTCCACCTGCTACGACCATGATGTCAGAACGACCTTCTTTTCTGAGCGCATCTATAACGGCCGGGACAAGTGTTTTATGTCCAGCAGCCAATGAAGAAACACCGACAATGTGTACGTCATTTTCGATTGCTTGCTTGGCGGCTTCCGATGGAGTTTGAAAGAGCGGCCCAATATCTACATCAAAACCAATATCTGCAAAGGAACTTGCAATTAC
>JAURNL010000010.1 GCA_030830205.1 Crocinitomicaceae bacterium
CAATTTCAGTGGATCACCTTGAAGAACTCGATCAGAACGACCTGAACACATTAGCACAAAGCAATTGTGTAGCCACTCTTTTACCCGGATGTTCCCATTTTTTATCTATACCATACGGTGCAGCAAAAGAATTGATGGCAGCAAATGCAATCGTTGCTTTGGCAAGTGATTTCAACCCCGGCTCATCGCCAAGTTATGATCTGATGCATGTATTATCCTTAGCCTGTATCAAGATGAAAATGACTCCAGAAGCAGCCATAAATGCACTAACCATAAACGCGGCAGCGGCACTTGAACTTGGGCATACTCATGGCAAAATCGCATTAGGAAGAAAATCTCCCATTATTTTGACTAACGAAATTCCATCGCTTGCCTATTTAGCATACGCCTACACAGAAAAACACATTCAACGTGTTTTTATTTAACTAACTTTGATTGCATGCGCGCTTTACTCCTTGTGATGACTTTATTGAGTTCCAATCTAGGACTCACGCAACTCTTAGAGCTTGATAAAGAATTGCTTTGGGAGATTACACCACCTAAATCTAGCGTTAAATCCTATTTATTCGGTACGCTTCATGCAAATAATCGTGAACTTTTCGAGCTTTCTGACAGTGTTTATATTGCCATTGACAATGCTGAAAAAATCATTCTTGAGACCGATATTTATCAACTGTTCACCACAGTTGACACCAGAAAAAACTTACCAGAAACCCATTTTGACGACAAGGGGAAGCCTTATACAAGTCTTATTCAGACTTCACCAACTCTCTATGGTACCGAGGATGGGATGCCTCAATTTTTAGACGCCTATATTCAGGGAATTGGCCTACAGCTAGGTAAAGAATTCATAGGGCTTGAAGAATTAGAAGCACAATATGCCTTAGCCAATGAAATTAGGCTGAGTCAACGACGAATTTTGGACAATCAAATCAATGCCTTTACGCAAGAAAAATTAAAAGAACTCTACTTGCGCGGTGACCTTGATGCATTGCAGCGTTTTATGAAGGCTTATCTTTCTGTACAAGAAAACCTCTACGAAGAAGTGATTGTGAATCGCAATCGACAGATGTTAACAAAAATATTGGAGCAACTCCAAACACAACAATCTTTATTTTGTGCAGTGGGTGCAGGTCATCTCGGCGGTGAAGAAGGTCTATTACAACTCTTGCGCGAACGCGGTTACAAAATTCGACCTGTACGCTGGACAATCAGCCCTGTAGCACCAAAAAGCAAGTTGTTAATCAAAAAACAAACGGAGTCGGTTTATGTAGACGAAAGATCTGGATTAGTAGCTAAGTTTCCGGGGAAACCAATCACCCTTGTCTTGCCAGATAGTTCATTAAAAATTGTTTATCGAGAACTAGGACAGGGCAATACCTTTGAAATCAATATCCAAGAACTCGACACCACTCTTTCGATGGAAGAATTAGCGAGTATTTATATCCATCCACCAGCTGGCACCTCTATTATAAAAAGAATACTCGATGATGGATCTGTGGTTTTTCAAGGATTATCAGATACCTACCCCGAAGGACTCAATTATGTTCAAATTCAATTTGGAGAAGGCTACTATGCGGTTATCAAATGTTATGGAGGTCATAAATTCATGCATTCCAACCGACCTCCTTCTTTTTTTGAAAAAGTATGGTTCGACTGATCTAAAAATATAGGCCGATGAAATTCCTAGATCAATTAGCCAAAGACATCTTACAAAGAGGACGAGACCCAAAGTACCTTACCGTTCTACTTCCCTCTGAACGAGCAAAGCGTTACTTACTCAATGCCCTATATGTTGCCAATAATGGACCATTAATTTCACCTCATATTCTAACCATTGATCAATGGGTAGATTCGATGTGTAAGAAACAAATATTACACTCAACAAAAATTCTACTTGAGCTTTACAACATTTATCAAGAATGCTTCAGGGAAGATGCGCTACCTTTTGAAGACTACCTCACCTGGGGGCCCATACTACTCTCTGATTTTGATGATGTCGATCGCTATTTGGTAGATCATCAGCAACTCTATAAAAACCTGGCTTCTATCAAAGCACTGGAAAGTTGGCAAATTGATGAAGAAAACTATTCGGCATCACAAAAAAAATTCATGTTATTCTGGGAACTAATTCCTCAACTTCATGAAGGCCTTCAAAAAAAATTCAAGGAATTAAACGCGTGTAGCAAGGCTCAGGCATACAGGCAACTTGCAGAAAATCCTACAGCTTATTTTGATGAACATCAGTATTATCTTTTTGTCGGATTCAATGCTTTATCTGGAGCAGAACAGCATATCATAAAGTACTTGATTGATAAAAAACAGGCAGAATTTATCATTGATTCAGATCCTTTTTACCTCGATAATAAATTTCATGAAGCTGGGCACTTTCAGCGCAAAAACCTACAATATTTTGGCATTAAGACTCCAAAAAATCTTGCTCCAAAACTTCAAGCAGACAAGTACCAAGTAAAAGTAATTGAGTGTGCACAACATATTGGACAGGTCAAAGTGCTTGCAACTGAATTATTAGAAAATCCTGTTGCTGATTGGAGCGAAGTTCTAGTACTGTTAGCAGATGAAGATCTCGTCCATGCTGCCATTCGCAATATTCCAAAAATTGTAGGCCAAGCCAATATCACTCTTGGTTTACCACTTGATCAAACTCCAGTGAGAACTTGGGTAGACCTCTGCTTTCAAATTCAAGAAAACCAACTCAAATTCAAATCAAAAGCTCTTTATTACAAGGATTTTCAACGCTTTTGTCACCACGCATTCACCTCGATTGCCTTTAATCCGCAGCAACAAGCGCAATTGGCAAAAGCAGAATTTCTAACCATTAAAAATAATCGAGTATTTCAAAATCCCACTAACCTACCACTAGAGCCTGCTCTTTTAAAAGTCATTGAATTAGTGGCAACTTCGTGGGATTCCAACTGGAACAAAGCACTTCAACAAATTCGACAACTCAATCAAATCATGCTGGAGTATATTCCAGAAGCGCATGATTTTGAACGCACCGCACTCCTGTCTTTTGAACTTGCCTGTCGCCAATTTGAAATTTTTGTAAACACTGATTTTCCTACAATGGCGCTCAGTAGCTTCAAGAAATTATTTTACCAACACTGGACGCGAAGCAATTTAGCCTACTTAGGTAGTCCAACAGAAGGCTTACAATTAACAGGTTTACTTGAGACTCGCTTACTCGACTTTGAACGCATTTATGTACTTGGTATGAATGAAGGTAAATTACCTCCGACGAACCCTATACAGAGTATTATACCTATGGACCTTCGAGCCGCTTTTGGAATGCCAAATAATCGGGATAAACAAGGTTTATTTGCACAACATTTTTACAGATTACTTCACCACGCTCGCGAACTTGTATTCACTTATACTTCTACAAGTGAAGTTTTAGGAAGTCATGAACGTAGCCGCTACCTTTTACAACTGAAAATGGAGTGGCTGCAACAAAATTCAAATGTATCTTGGCAAGAGTTTTTCTATCAAATTCCAGCAGCTGAACAAATAAGCACCCAAACACTCATACCAAAAACACCAGCAATACAAAATCGCATTAAGACTTACCTCAATGGTAATGTTTCTGCATCTGCATTGCGCAAATATATGATGTGTCCGCTTGATTTCTATTACCGATATATTGTTGAATTCGGAGAAGAGGATGAAGTAGAAGAAGATTTAGCCACAAGCACCTTTGGCTCACTGATTCACAATTGTCTTGAAGAACTTTACACTCCTTTTGCACAAAGAAATAAAGATGGTGAACTAGTAGAGCCTACACCAGGTCCGTTGACCGAACAAGCTATTTCTGTTATGCTCACCACCTTTCCTGACATCTTACGGAAATCTTTTCTAAACTATTTTGATCAAAATGAAGCCCTTTTTTCAAGGGGTAAGAACTTGCTGAGTTTTGAAATGGCCCTAGACCTTACCCAACAAATGTTACTCAAAGAGTTGGCTTTCGTCAAATCTTTAAATGAACCACTTCATATCATACAACTAGAAGGAAAATTTGAACTTGCTCAAACGGTACAAGTCAAAACTGAGCAAATTCCTATACAATTTGTTGGATACATCGACAGGATTGATCGGATAGGTAAAGACCATTACCGAGTCATAGACTACAAATCAGGAAAAGTGAAGGAAACCGACGTTAAAATGGCGCTAAAAGACGATCCATATGTCAACCTAAGCAAGCCAAAACATACACTTCAACTTTGTTTATACAGCCTCTTCTTTCAAGCGTATTTTGGACATTTGCCTGCTGAAGCTCGTATTGAATCACTTATTAATAGGGACGAAAACTTTGCACTTAATATTGATAAGAACCCTACGCTTGACGAGGTTCCGTCAATTTTTAAGGAAGGCATGGAAACGCTTGTATTAGAGTTACTCAATGAACAAATTCCCTTCTCTCACTTAGAAAACTCCAAATATTGTCAGTTCTGCACATAAAAAAAACCTGGAAGGATATCCCAGGTTTTACTGCAAGATAATTAAAACCAAAATGAACAATGACTTGCTCTTTTATTAGAGACGTAATTCAGTTCAATAGGGTTGCTTTAGTATAATTCTAATTTGAGCGCTGAGCGGTAATCTTTGATTTCTTCGCGGTTGATTTTGTGCTCTGCATTTTTTAATAGATTCAAGAAATACAACAGATTCTCTTTGTCTTCAATTTCTATTGGATACTCATTACCTTCTTCATCCTCTTCATATTGAGCTTCAACATCGAAGCATTGATTTTCTTGAAGAAATTCATAAGTAAGGCGCAACGACTTTACAACCAATGGATCTTGTTCGAGCAATGCCATTTCTCTAAGTTCCTTGAGGTCTTCAATAAGTTGAGGTGCTTCTAAGCCCTTCTTTTCGACGTTGGCAATGATTTGTTCAAGTTTTTGATTGGCACGCAAAGTTTTCATGTTGTCTAAATTGAGCAACAAATTTAGTGCATTTCCCGAAATAAACATCGTGCTGTCCGTAACATTAGTTCAGAAGAAGCATTTCTAGTGCATTAAAAGTTATTTTTGTTCTATGGATATGGTGTTCCACGCATTCTCAATTGGCCTAATCTTATCACTGATTCCTGGCCCTGTATTTTTTGTGTTACTTGAAAATAGTATTACCAAAGGTATACGTAGTGCTTTGGCCATAGATTTTGGCGTCATACTAAGCGATGTGTTTTACATTCTTTTGTCTGTGCTTTTTGTAGAACAAATCAATTCATTGCTTTCTGGAAAAAACAAAGAATTATTTGACATATTGGGTGGGCTCATTTTTATTGCTTTCGGAATTGTAAATTTGTTTAAGCAGTCTAAGATTCACAATGGAGACCAAGAATTAGAAGAACTTAGCGAGAAATACCATCTTTCAGAGAGTAACGACCCCAAAAAGAATTTTGGTCTGATGATTGCAAAAGGCTTCTTGCTTAATTTTGCTAATCCTTTGGTCATTTTTTATTGGTTAAGTGTAGTTTCACTAGCCAAGCGCGAAAGCCTAGATGGTAGTAACTTTTATCTATTTTTATTTCTAGTTATCATCATAACTACTTTCATTTGCTTTGATATCATCAAAATTGTGACCGCTAAAAAAATCCGAAATTTAGTTACCTTCAAATTGCTTAATTTGCTCAATAAATTCATTGGTAGTGTTTTTATTGGATTTGGTTTATTTTTCATCTTTCGCGTTATTTTCTAAAGTTGATTATGAACAGTAAAGCTTTAGTCATCTTTATTTGCCTTGTAAGCAGTGCTTGGGGACAAGAACTCAAAATCCTCAAAGAAAACCTAACTCCAAAGGCCCGTATATTTTGGGACGCACAAAACAAACATCTGCAAGGTTATGGTTCCTATTTTACCAGTCCAGCTACACCAATTACAAAAGAAAAACACGGAAAATGGCTTTTTTATACTTATGATGGTACTTTAGAAGAAGAAGCCTTTTTCTACCGAGATAGATTATACGGTAAGCGCACCTATTTCTATCCAAATAAGCAAATCAAACAAGAATCATATTTTAAGTTTAACGTCCCTGATTCAATATATCGAGAATATACCTCTGATGGAAAGATTCAGGTGCATGGTCAATTTGAGCTAGGAAGTCCTATAGGAATTTGGGAATATTTTTACGCCGATGGCCGACCAAAGTCTGTGGAAAACGTACAAAATGATACCGTATACCTTCAGTCTTTTTGGAAAGATGATAGCACCCACTCACAAACCATTATTAACGGGAACGGTCAAATAGCTAATTATTTTGTTAACGGTGTGGTCAAAGAAAGCTACACGTTTAAAGACGGTCTAAAAACAGGCCCTTTTGAGGAACGAACGGCTAATGGTGTGCTATCGGTAGGTGGATCATTTGAGAAAGGCAAAAAAGATGGTATTTGGGAATTTTATAATTTCTTTGGTATTCTAGAGAAGCGTGTAGGTTATCACCTTGACTCCCTCCATGGAAGCTATCTTGTTATGGTCAACGAATTTGATACCCTCACTTTTGGTCACTATGAAATGGGGCTTAAAAGTGGGCATTGGAAGTGGTATAGTGAAGCAGGGAAGATAGATATGGAGGGTCACTTTAAAAATGGCAAACAAGATAGTATTTGGCATTATTATTTCTCCTCCGGACAACTTTCTTATATCGCACATTATAAAGATGATTTGCGAACCAATAAATGGACGTACTATTATCCAAACGGAGCCTTATATCGAACTGGTAACTACCTAAATGACTTACGCACTGGGATTTGGCAAACATGGTACGAAGACTCTACATTGCTCATGATGGGTCGCTATGTCGATGGCAAGGAGGAAGGCGAATGGCTCAACTATTGGGAAAACGGTCGTCTTAAAGACAAAACTACCTTCAGCCAGGGCCAACTACATGGAAAATGGCAATCTTATGCTCCAGATGGATTCTTAAAACTACAAGGAACCTATAAATCAGGATATAAAGTCGGAGAATGGATCAGTTATTTTAATAACGGAAGCATCAAGGAGAAACAGCACTACAAAGTATTTACTCAGAAAAATGTAGCGGACGGAATAGCAATCATGGGGCTCAAAGAAACAGTAAGCGATTTCCATGGCTCTTATGAAGCTTACTCTCAGGTTGATTTTCAAATCAAAGAGACTGGCAAGTACTATCACGGACTTAAACATGGAACTTGGACCAACTATTATCCAGGCGGGTTGGTGCCAACAATAGTAGCACAATAC
This sequence comes from Crocinitomicaceae bacterium, assembly GCA_030830205.1. Taxonomy (GTDB): domain Bacteria; phylum Bacteroidota; class Bacteroidia; order Flavobacteriales_D; family Crocinitomicaceae; genus UBA952. Next base: position 7,239 of record JAURNL010000010.1, read on the forward strand.
CAATATGGGCGTTTACATGGTGTATTCAAACAGTACGACCGTTACGGTAGAATTGTTTACGAAATCCACTATAAAAGAGGGCTTAAAGACGGTCCGTTCTATGCTTTCAATGAAAATGGACAGCTCATCAGTAAAAAAATGTTTAAACAAGGAAGAGAACTTGGCTCTCAAGGACAGGAAATATTTAGTCCTTATTAAAAGTATCTAGCTGTTCAATAAAACAAGTCAATTCGATAAAATCTTCCACACTTAATCGTTCCGGACGCTGTTTTTCAAATTTTTCGGGCAATGGGGCGTCTTTGAGTAGAACGCGTAAAGAATTACGCAAAGTTTTTCGACGCTGGTTAAAGGCAACCTTCACAACTTGAAAATATAGTTTTTCATTGCAAGGAAGAGACATTCGTTCATTTCGCACACAACGTATAACTCCACTTTTCACCTTTGGTGGTGGAATAAAAACATGTTCATCTACTGTAAAACAATAGTGTATGTCATAGAATGTTTGTAAGAGTACACTAATAATACCGTATTCTTTGGAACCCGGCTTTTGAGCAACTCTAACAGCTACTTCCTTTTGAAACATCCCCATAATCTGGGGCACTTGATTGCGGTGTTCTAAGCATTTAAATAAGATTTGAGATGAAATATTGTATGGAAAATTTCCAACAACAATAAATGAATCATTGCCAAATAATTCTTTGGGGTCTAATCTCAAAAAGTCACCAAAAAGAATGCGCTCAGCATGGTGGGGATAGGCAGCTCGAAGGTAATCAATGGATTCAATATCTACATCGAGTAACCACAAATCTATTTCAGGAAGTTCCCAGAGATATTTACTCAAAGCACCCATTCCTGGACCTATTTCAAGCACCTTGCGTGTTTGGTCGGTCCAGATTACTTGATTGGCTATTTTCTGACAGGTGCCTGCGTCTTTTAAAAAGTGCTGACCAAGTTGTTTTTTGGGCTTAACACTCATGGCTTAAATGACTCAAGAACGGTAAGTGTAGTACGAAAGGCAGCAAAACGACCCTGAAAACGCGTTGCGTGATCTTGTTGCAAGGCTGGAGCAAATGTTGCGTGGTAATGATCTAAAGCTTGTTGATCAGGAGCTAAATACATTACTGAATACGTGCATCCGCCCTCTTCTTCTCCATTAACACGAGAAAAACGGCATTCGACAAAGCAGCCAGTATCTATGACCTCTTGAATATGCGTGCCTTGCATGTAGGCCAGCCAATCTTTTTCAACTGCTTGGTCAATACTGACCGTAACATTATATATAACCATGTTACAAAGTTAGCCAAAGCATTGGATTGCAAAAAATTCTGTTTTTGTAAGTGTAAATACCGTATAATTTCAATAAAAAATATAGTACTTTTAACACATAATCTTAAACTCTCATCATGAAAAAACTATTACTTTCTACTTTATTTACAATGACTTATGCCCTTTCATGGGGTCAGTCATGTACACCAGGAGTTAACTTTGTAGACTCCACTTACGGGATTTGGCCTGATACCACTCAAAACCTTCCTCCTGCCGATCCAAATGTGGCCTACTCTACTGATATCAACTTCAAAGTGCCAGCAACTGTGACAGCTGAAATTGATCCGAGTGGTCAGTTCGTTGGTTCGGTAATTCAGCAGTTCACCATCGATGCATTACAGGGTCTTCCTCCAGGTTTTAATTACGCTTGTAACGTTTCTAATTGTACTTACCTTGGTGGTTTGAACGGTTGTGCTAATATTTATGGTACTACAGATTCGGTTGCCGTTTTTCCTGTCAGTGTAGACGTCACTGCAACAGTCTTAGTAGTATTACTTCCTGGTTTACCACCCACACCGGTGACACAAACTGTTTCTTTTGACGGTTACAAAATCGTAGTGGGTTCAGGCGGCATGATTGATCAAGTGATCAGTCCTTTGAGTTTGCAACCTAATCCGGCATCAACTACTATTGAGGTAAATGGATTATTGGCTGGTCATACTTCGATTGTCACATTGCGCGATCTCACCGGTCAAACAATTGAAATACTCCAAACCAGCGAGAGCAAAGTAACATTTGATTTAAGCAAGCTTGCGAGTGGTACTTATCTGGTTGAATTAACTGATTCTTTCGGAACGCAACAACAAAAATTTGTCAAGCTATAAAAGCAGGCAATTATTTATAAAAGGGGAGTTAACTCCCTTTTTTTATGCCCTTATTTTTGGTAAAGCCCCCTCTGAGCAATATATTTTGCTACGGGTTCCGTTAATAAAAATGAACAATCTAAACCTGCTGCCAATTGCTTGCGTATAAAGCTTGAACTGATTCCCAAAATTGGAACATCTTCGACGCGTTGAATATTTGGGTGCTGTTCGAGTGCGGTGTGTTGTCCTGTGCCCAATTCTTCCGTTTTCAGACGTGGGTATACATAAATGCGGTGCTTTGCAATGATTTGCTCCCAATTATACCACTTATGAAAAGAGCGTAAATTGTCTTCACCTAAAAGCAGAGAAAATTCATCATGCGGGTACTTTTCTTGTAAATGAGTGAGGGTAAGTATCGTGTAGTTTGGCTTGGGTAAATTGAATTCAATATCACTTGCTTTGAGCTGAGTTACATCAAAAATTGCATCTCTAACCATGTCTAATCTCTGGTGGTCTGCTAGCAGGCTGGCTTTATCTTTGTGTGGATTTTGTGGTGTTACCACCAACCAAACTTGATCCAAGTCAGGATGCTGGGCCATATGATTGGCTATAATCAGATGTCCTACATGAATAGGATTGAAGGTGCCAAAAAATAAACCTATTCTCATTACTTGATTAATGCTAAGAAAATTTGTTCAACCTCGGCAATTGCTTTGTTCAGGTCATCATTAATGACTACATGATCAAATCTATTTGCATGACTAAGCTCTTCAGTAGCTTTAGCTAATCGTAGCTGGATTTTATCTTCTGAATCTGTTTGACGATTGCGCAACCTTTGCTCAAGAACTTCAATACTCGGTGGTTGAATAAAGATTGAAACAGCCTTGGACGCTAACTTAGATTTTATATGTAGCCCTCCTATTACATCGACATCGAAAACGACAATCTTGCCTTCTTTCCAAATTCGCTCTAATTCGGATTGAAGAGTACCATAATACATGCCTTCATAAACTTCTTCCCACTCAAAAAACGCCCCTTTGGCAATCTGCTCTTTAAAAGATTCAGCGCTTAAAAAATAGTAGTCAACACCATTCTTTTCCTGACCTCTTGGCGGTCTAGAACAGGCAGAGATAGAAAATTCTAATATCGGATATTTATTGAGCAGTGCACTAACGATAGTAGATTTACCTGCGCCAGATGGGGCTGAAATAACGATGCTGCGTTCGGTATACATTTAAAGTGCGTTGAGGACTTGTTCTTTTATTTTTTCGAGGTGATCTTTCATGATGACTACTCTGCGCTGTATTTCTGAATGATTACACTTACTACCTAATGTGTTTATTTCCCGACCCATTTCTTGGGCAATAAACCCAAGCTTTTTACCGGATGCTTCTTGTTGAAGTGTTTCTGTAAAATAATTAATATGCTGTTTTAGGCGTTGTTTTTCTTCTGAAATATCGAGTTTTTCTACATAAAATATCATTTCTTGTTCTAAACGGTTGGCATCTATGCGATTCTCATCAATAGAAGCTAATCCTTTGTGAATTCTCTCTTTAACTTGTGCTACACGCTCCTGTTCAAAGGGCAGAATTGCCTTTAATTCAGCTTGAATAAACTCGAGGTTGTTGATGAGGTCTGAGGCGAGACTCTGACCCTCTTGTTTACGAAACTTTTGTAGTTGTATACAAGATTCTTTCACTAAATCTAGGATAAATGATTCTTCAGCTTCAGACAGCTCCTCGATTTGACTAGTAAGTACATCTGGCATTCGCAAAATCAGCGACAAATAATCTTGTGTATTCGTTCCCCAACTGTCATTCATTGCCTTTAATTTTTCAAAATAGGCGAATGCTACTTGTTCGTTAATAAGTCCTGCAGCTTGGTTTTGCTGGCTCTCAATGTAAATACCAAGATCCATCTTTCCACGAAGCAAATTTTCGGTTACAAGTTTGCGGATTGGCGCTTCTAAATCGCGATAATTAGATGGTATTTTAAGGTTGAGGTCAAGTCCTTTAGAGTTAAGTGAACGGACTTCAACAGATATTTTTTTGTCTTGAAAGTGTCCATTGGCCTTGCCGAACCCTGTCATGGATTGCAGTTGTACTTGATTCATGTGCTTAGTCGTTGTCTATTAATAAATCAGCATCAATTCCTTCATTTTGCTCTTTGACGAACCAAGCAATTTCACTCATGATTTGTGCTTTTTGGTCTGTCTGAGGTGCGCGCTCTTCTATGTATTCTTTCAATAAAAGTTGTGACTCTAACAATTGAGACTCATCAAATGGGCCGGACATATTTTCGATGATGGTCAAGCAATCAAGGGCCTCCAAATAATCCCCTTGGGAAGCAAGCATTACAAAAAATGGCAGGTGTTCATCAAATGGAAGTTTTGAATTCCATATCGCAGATAAAACAAGTTTGCGATTAGCTGCGTTTGTCTCTTCCTCTAGATAAGAAATAAATTCCTCTATGGCATCTGTATCTTTAATATCCGCTAAAAACCCAATCATCAATTGTTGCTCAGGACGCTCTAGACTTGCTAAAATATTAAATAGATCTTTCAAGATTGTTGGATGGCCATCATCTTTCAAGATGGCAATTGCGGCCTTCACAGAGGCATGATCCTTTTTATTCAAAAAGTCAAGCGCTGCTTGTAGCTTTTTTTGATTTTTCCTGACATTACTCATGATGCAAAGGTAAGGAATTCGGTCTCGATGTGTACTAAAATGAGCCAATGTCTTAGTTTATACAACTTTTAGTGTTTATAAAATCAGAAAAAATCCAATTTCTGTAGGTTATATTCCTTCAACTTTGTAAAAAATGCATTCATGAAAAATTTTCTGCTCTTCTCAGTTATTGCCACTTTTTTGTTCACGGCATGTGTGCCATCCAAAAAGTACAACGAATTACTCGAACGCGAAAAAACATGTAGTGAGGAACTCGCTAAATACAAAAAAAGCAGTAGCGATTACGAAGTGCTCTCCAAGGATTTACAAACTAAATATGACCTTGCCGCTAAAGAAGTAAGTCGTTTGCGTGGAGACACTAATAATTTAGGCAACCAAATGCGCCTTTTGATTCGCGAAACAGAAACATTAGAAACTCAGTACAAAGCCCTTGAGAGTGCCTTCGATAAACTTAAAAACCTTAGTGCTAAGGAAACTGCTACCCTCCAATCTGAATTGGAGCAAAAAACCAAGGAATTGCAGCGAAAAGAAGATGCGCTGTTGAAATTAGATCAAGAACTCAAAGCAAAACAAGCCCTACTCGAGGAACGCGAGAAACGAGTCAACGAACTTGAAGAAGCAATTAGAAAAAAAGACGCTAAAATTCAATTACTTAAAGCTAGAGTTGCCAATGCGCTCCGCAACTTTGAAAATCAGGGACTAACAGTTGTACAAAAGAACGGTAAGATTTATGTAAGTCTGGAGGCTAAACTACTCTTTGGTTCCGGTTCTACAAAAATCGAAGATGATGGCAAAGAAGCTTTAGTTGAGCTAGCCCGTGTACTCGAGACCGAACATGATTTGGAAATTGTAGTTGAAGGTCATACAGATACCGATAAGCTCAATAGCAGTGTTTCTCCTAAGAATAATTGGGAACTTTCTGTTTTGAGAGCAACTGCTGTGGTAGAATTAATGCTTGCAAATTCTAATATGGCACCTGTCCAGATGATGGCCGCAGGGCGCAGTGAGTTTCATCCAGTAGACCCTTCTGATAAAGCAAAAAATCGTCGTATTGAAATTATTATTTCTCCTAATCTCAACGAGCTTTTCGAAATTATTTCTAACGATTAAGGAGCTTATCTGATGACATTGACATGTCCAGATAAATCTTCGTAGATTCCTTTCTCGATTTCGTAAATAAGATACCACGTATAAGTACCGTCTTGAACTGGGATGCCCTCAAATTTAGCGTCCCATACAAAATTGAGTTCATCGGAGAAGAAGACTTCATCACCCCAACGATTATAGATATAAAAACGAGCACTCATAAGCCCGGTGAATCTACCGTAGAAATAATCATTTAAGCCATCGTCATCAGGCGTGAAGGAATTGGGTAAATAAATATAACGCTCAGGTGCAATTTCGATCCATTTTGAGATACTATCAATACAACCTTTTTGATCTGTTGCAATAAGCGTTATCTCATATGGACCTGGCTGCGCATAGGTATGTGTAGGGTTCACCAAAAAAGAGCCATTACCATCTCCAAAAGACCAAGTATAAGACCAGGCATTCATGGAGGCATTCTCTAATTGAACTGGCAATCCTTGCATGGGTGCTTGTGTAAGGATATAAAAATTTGCCATTGGTTTTACTACTTGTACCGTAGCTGTAGCTGCTGTGGTAAAAGTCTGACACTCGTCACTAACCTGCACAAAATAAGAAGTTGTTACTTGAGGAGCAACTGTTATTTGTGGTGTAGACGCAGTAGTGGACCAATTATAATAATAATCACCGTATCCACCTGAAGGGCTTACTAACAGATTGACAGAATCCCCAGGGCAAATTTCAAAAGGCCCATTCATTTGCAAAACCAATGGGGGACTTAATATTGTATAATGGATGGTATCTTGTATGCTATTGCCACAAAAATCAGTGACAGTAATTGTATAAGTGCTTGTACTACCCGGATTCACTAATAGAGAGTCTTCGATACCACTCAAAACTCCATTGGTCGTCCATAAGTAAGTATATTGACCTGAACCTCCAGTAGGCTGAACCCCAATAGTAGCAGGAATATAAGGGCATATTTCAGTGATATCTGAGCTCGTTTGAAGAACTAGTGGACTAAATACGGGTACTGATACGCTAATAGTATCATAGGCAGGCGTGCCCGTGCATGCATCTGTCACTTCAAGCCAAATCGTTTGTGTGCTTGTTGGAGTCAGTGAAATGCTGTTCGTTACTTCTCCTGTACTCCAAAGAAATGTGTAAGGTTGTACTCCTCCACTGATTTGCGCATCAATAATGATAGGATCTCCTGGACAACTGATATTTCCTGCACTGAGTTCAACTTGCATTGGTTGATTATCTTGTATCCAAAGATCTAGTACCAAAGGTGTAATATTACCACAGGGGTCTGAGATTGGGAAGGTCAAGGTGAGGGTTTCCAGCCCTTCAGTTATTGCATCTGTAAGGGTTTGGATAGAGAAACTAACCGTTGTTTGTCCCGGCTGAAACGTTACACTAGTTGGAATTCCAGTGAAATCCTGTCCATTGGTGGCAGTGCCGCTAAGTTGAATTGGAATAGTTAAACTTTGAGAAAGGTTAGCTTGACGGGTAAGAGTAACATCCGCACTCACACAACCTTCGGCCATCCAGTCTGGATTTGGAAATACTTGCTGAGATAAGCTGTGCTCAATTGCAATTGGTGTAAGGGTAGAAAGACTATTTGCCTCTAAGAAAATTCCAGAGTCCCATTGACCATCACCCACGTCTGCAATTGCAATGATCAAGTGATAGGTTTGACCGCACTGAACTTGCGACACTGCTTCTAAAACTTTTGTAAAACCATCATACTGGATGTATTGGGCACTTTGATTATAAGGAGGCGTATTCCCATCACCATTATTGACAAAATAAAATGGATTCGTAATTGCATTTACATTATTTATGGAGACCACTGCTCCATTTGGCAATTTGGCAATATTTTGAAATCCAGTAATTCCCGGACCAGAAATAAAAAAGCCAAATACATCATTGTAAGTCGTATTGTTAGGCGGAGCAAACTCTGGATATTCATCCGATCCAAAAACATACTTGAATCTGACGGTATCTGCATATGGAATAAAGTCAAACTCAAGTATAGCAGCGTTGTAGGTCTGGGTGCCTTGGATAGCTTGCGAAAGTAAATTAAAGCCCCCCATATTGTTGTCGACACCAGCGCCTGGTGTATTGTTAGGACCTTGTGGCCCATCGCCATTTGGTAAAGTGGTTCCGGTAGTAAGCACAATGCCATTGGAGATACCAAGAGTGGTATTGACAGCGGAAAATTGAGCAATGGCCATCGGACTCCCATTATAAGTTACATTCGAAACCGTAACTCCATTTCCTAGTAATACATTTTGAACAAGGCCTTGTGGGTTGAGTGAATTATTGGTAATAAGCTGAGCATAAGGACTCATAAAGAAGAGAATCCCTAATAACCAACTTAAAATTACCTTGCGCATGAACATTTGTTATATTAACGGATTTCAGAAGAATTCGTTGTGCTTTTAACGCATTATTTTTCAAAAAAAAAGGATGCAAAAGCATCCTTTCAAGTATTGTGCCAAAAAATGACCTAATCCTTATCAAATAATGGTTTAAATACATACCAAGAAAGAAATGGGAAAAAGTGCATGGGCATGGCGTAACCATAAAAAATAAATTGATGCAATTCATTAGAGTCATCAGTGAATGTAAAACCCAAAACACCAATTAGACTTGCCGTAGATAAGGCAGCAAAAAGCAAGGCAAAAATAAATTCCCCGAACATCGGAATGATTTTGGTAAGCAACCAATGGCCAATTGTAGCCATTGAAGTACCAACTAGACAAGAAATAAAAATGGCCATTGTTGGAACAACATTGGAATAATCTTCCATGAGTTGCTTTTCAAATGTTTCACCATATGAATAAGAAACTCCTCCTGCAAGCAGACCTGAGGCTAAAGCCCAAACAACTTTTTTCATCATCATCATTATTTTTTTGTGACCGGAATTATTGCCGATATTTTTATCGTTTCTGCTACCCCACTATTCTTTTTTCCTATTTGATAGTCAGATCGATCCACACTAAATTTAGCATTAAAAGTACCGTTATTTCCATTTTTTGAAAATGAAAATGGAATACTGACCTCTTTGCTTACACCGTGCATTTGCAATTTACCGATAGCTTTGTACCCATCATTTGTTTTTTCAATTCTATTGGAAGTAAATTCAATGTAGGGATATTTTTCAGCATTGAACCATTCTTCTCCCCTTGCATGTTTGTTCATGAGGCCATTGCCCGTATTGATAGAACTCACTGCTATTTTGAAATAGAGTTTGGAATTTGAAAGCTTTTTTTCATCAAAGACAATCGAAGTTGAGGTAAGCTCATCAAAACTTCCGCTGGCATCAGGATTAGTAAATGCAATTTTATATCCGTTAGAGAGCTTATATTGCTGTGAGCGTGCACTGAACGCAACAAAGAGAATCAATAGTAAAGAAAAGCCTTTCATTGCTATTAGTTTTTGACGATTTCAAGATCAGCCTGGAGCTTTACTTCATCTGCTAATCCGGGACTAACTTCTCCCATACCGAATTCTGAACGTTTCACTGAGCCACTAATTTGCAAACCTGCTACTGGAGTTCCTTTATAATTCTTTCCATCTCCTGTATGAACACCACTAAATACTACTTTTTTGGTTGTGCCGTGCATCGTTAGATCGCCTTCAATGTTGTAGGTTCCTTTTTGCTCTGCAGGAGTTACTGCTGTGCTTTTAAAGGTGATTGATGGGTATTTTTCTACATCAAAGCAATCTGCTGTGCGCAAGTGGTTGTCACGTGCGTCAATTCCAGTATTCACAGATGCTGCCTCAGCATTTAATACGATAGATGCTCCGGTAAAATCCGTATTTGGCGTAGTGACCTCCATAGTAAATTTAGTAAAGTTGCCATGAACATTTGTAATGCCATTGTGAAGGATTGTAAACCCTAAGCGAGAATGAGCGCCATCAATAGACCAAATACCTGCTTGTGAGACAACAAACGAAAATAAAGCGAATGCTCCTACAGTTCCAATTAATAATTTTTTCATGTTTGATTTTTTTTTTAGATTACTATGTAAACAAATATAACGATACAAAGTTGCACTAAAGCGCAATATTTTCTCTTGATATAGGTCAAGGAATTAGTTGGTAACGGTTTGGAGTGCTTGTAATTTTTCGAAAGCATCCTTGATATGTCGAATAGGTTCTATCACTAATCTGAGTTTGTCATCTTTTTGAGCTAATCTATAGCCGCTCTTTTGAGCCAAAATGCAATTGAGTATTCCTTGAAACTGCTCCGTTTCATAAAATGGAGATTGCGGATTAGCAACAAAATGTCCCACTAATTTTTCTGATTTGAGCACTAAGCGCTCAAGCCCCATAGATTCTGCTAACCAGCGTAGTTCGAAGGAAAATAATAGCTCTTTAACTTCTCGGGGTAATGGGCCAAATCGATCCTTTAATTGAGCACTAAACTCCGCTAACTCTTCTTTGTTCTTGAGGTTATCCATGGCTTGGTAGAGACTTAAGCGTTCAGCAACCTGATTCACATATTGGTCTGGAATCCGCACTTCCATGTCGGTTTCAAAAATACAATCCTGTACAAATCCGTTGAATTGATCGGTAGTGCGTTCTTCGAAAAGTTCTTTGTATTCACTTTCCCGAAGCTCTTGCATGGCCTCATTAAGGATCTTCTGATACATCTCAAAACCAATCTCTGCGATGAATCCACTTTGCTCACCACCTAACATATTACCTGCTCCTCGAATGTCTAGGTCTTTCATTGCAATATTAAATCCTGAACCTAAGTCAGAAAATTGAACAAGGGCCTCTAAACGCTTGCGAGCCTCAGAAGTCATTATACTAAATTTTGGCGCAATAAGATAACAGAACCCTTTTTTGTTGCTGCGACCAACCCTGCCTCGCAATTGATGCAAATCACTTAAACCAAATTGATGAGCATCATTGATGATGATGGTATTGGCATTTGAAATGTCGATACCGGATTCTATGATGGTAGTGGCTAATAATACATCGTATGCCCCCTCAATAAAGTCAAGCATGATTTTTTCGAGTTGCTTGCCGTCCATTTGTCCATGACCAATACCTACCCTAACTCCGGGGCACAGCCTTTGTATCATGCCCGAAAGTTCTTTGATATTAGATAAGCGATTGTTGACAAAAAAAACTTGACCGCCCCGACCAACCTCATATGCTATGGCATCTCGGATTTGTTCTTCATTGAAGGAGATGATCTCAGTAAGTACAGGTTGACGATTAGGGGGTGGTGTATTGATGATACTCAAGTCTCGAGCCCCCATCAATGAAAATTGCAATGTGCGTGGAATTGGTGTAGCAGTAAGCGTAAGCGTGTCTACTGTGGTTCGTAGGGTTTTGAGCTTGTCCTTGACTGCTACTCCAAATTTTTGTTCCTCGTCAATAATCATGAGTCCGAGGTCCTTGAATTTCACGCGTTCTGCCACTAATGCATGAGTCCCAATTAGAATATCAATTTGACCAGCAGCCAGTTTTTTAAGTGTTTCGGTAATTTCCTTTGCAGATTTGAACCGATTAATATAGTCTACGGTTACTGGGAAACTTGAAAGTCTATTTTTAAAACTTCTATAATGCTGCAAAGACAAGATGGTTGTTGGTACCAAGACTGCAACTTGTTTTGAATCGGCTACCGCTTTAAAGGCTGCACGGATGGCCACTTCTGTTTTTCCAAAACCAACATCTCCACAAACTAAACGATCCATAGGCCTTGGTGCCTCCATGTCTAGTTTGATATCTTGAGTGGCTTTATACTGATCTGGGGTATCTTCAAACATGAAAGAGGCCTCAAGTTCATTTTGTAAGTAACTATCCGGAGCATAAGAGAACCCTGGTTTACTTCTTCTTTGCGCATAAAGCTTAATTAGATCAAAAGCGAGCTCTTTGATCTTCTTTTTAGTCTTATTCTTGAGATTAGACCATGCCTGCGTACCCAATTTATTGAGCGTTGGTGCTTTGCCTTCCTTACCGGTAAACTTGGAAATGCGATGCAAAGAGTGAATACCAACATATAAGACATCGCCATCTTTGTATACCAAACGAATTGCCTCTTGAGGTTTACCATTCACGTCGATGGTTTCTAGTCCAGAAAACTGACCTACTCCGTGATCAATATGAGTCACAAAATCTCCTTTTTGGAGCTGGTAAATCTCTTTTAAGGTCAAGGCTTGTTTGGCCTGTTTGAAACCTTCTTTAAGTCTGAATCGGTGGTAACGTTCAAAAAGTTGATGATCTGTAAAACAAACCAATTTGAGAGAAGGTAATATGAAACCTTCGTGCAAGGCCAAGGGTAAAGCCCTGAATTCACCTTCTTCGCCGATATCGCTAAAAATCTGATACAGCCTTTCAACCTGTCTAGGTTGATTGGAAAAAATAAGGTTTTGAAATCCATCGGCTTTCCGGGCTTTCAAATCTGTATTTAATCTTTCAAAATCTTTGTTGAAACTTGGTTGCGGCAAACAATCAAATGTTTCTATATGTGTGGAATCGTAATGGAAAATAGGACCGAATTCAATAATGCGATGTTCAGCAAGTTGAGCCTGGAAATCCAAATGCGAAACAAACTTATCTTGAGGCAAAGCATAAGGAATGGGGCCGTCGTGTTTGCTGTGAATTTCTACAGCACGTTCATATTCACGCTTTAATATTTCTAGGGTGCGTGCTACATCTGCTACCCAACAGACACATTGAGACCCAATAAAGCCAAGAAGTGTTTCTTGAATTTCAAGACTTTCACTTGATTGAATATTTGGAACCACATTAAAAAACTGATGGCTAGCAATTGATAGTTGGCTAGCCGCATCAAAAGTTCGAATACTTTCAACCTCATCACCAAAAAATTCAATGCGAAATGGATGCTCATTAGCAAATGAGAATACATCCAAAATGCCTCCTCGGATAGAAAACTGACCCGGCTCGTAAACAAAATCAACGCGCTCAAACTGATATTCTAATAAAAGATCATTGAGGAAATCAGTGCTGTAGGTCTTTGCCACCTCTAGGCGCATTGTGTGTTTGACTAAATTCTTTTTGGTTGGTATTTTTTCAAAAAGAGCCTCCGGATAAGTGACTACCCATGAATTATGCTTATCATTCAGTTTTTCAAGGACTTCCGCTCGTGCAACGACATTGGCATTGTCAGTTTGCTCTTGCTGATAAGGAACTCTGTAAGATGCAGGATAAAATAGAACGCGTTTGTCATCGGGGAACAAGCCCTCAAAATCATTCAAAAAATAAGCAGCTTCCTCCTTATCAGAAAGGATGAAAAGGTGAGTTCCTGGTACTTGCTGTGCTACCATTAAAGAAAGTAAGGACTTGGCAGATCCTACCATTCCTTTCCAATGTATGCGAGCAGAAGGAGTTTGCAGTGCCTCGGCACTTCGATCAAGTGCGGGATGTTTGGCAAGAGTTTTGATGAATGTAGAGAGTTCCATAGGGGCTTGCAAAATTACGCAAAGTATCCGCGGAGCGAAAAAAATTGTGACCTTTTCCGTTTACTACGTTACAAATAACAATTCAGTGTGAATATCTCAAAGGAATTCAAAGACTGCGCCCAGCTTCAATGCGTAATTTTAGCGTACCAAATTAGTATCCAATTATGAAATTTTCAGTTAAATACACCTTAGTAACAGCGTTTATCATGAGCGCAGGATTTTTCAATGCTCAAGTAGCAGAAGCCGCAACAGAAGAATCTTTTAAAACTGTGGAAGAAATATCGGCAATAGACTTCCTCATGAAAGGAGGGGTCTTTTTGATTCCAATTGTATTACTATTGTTTTACACCACCTACGTTGCTGTTGAACGCTTTTTATATATTCGACGCATGACCAAACAAAACGCCCAATTATTTTCGGACGTTAAAAATAAATTAAATGATGCCAATAAAACTGGTGCGCTAGAAGTGGCAAATCGCGAACAAACGGCTTACGGCGTGGTTTTGGCCGAAGGTGTAGAATCAATTGGGCAATCCATCCCTCAAATTGAAGCTAATATGGAGAAAGTAGCCAATATTGAAATTGGCAAAATGGAAAAAAACATCAATCACCTAGGTTTGATCGCAGGTATTGCACCTACGCTAGGATTTATCGGTACAATTTCAGGGGTAATCAAAATTTTCTACAGTATCTCTATTTCTGAAAATGTGTCTATCGGAAACATCTCCGGTGGTTTGTACGAAAAAATGATTTCCTCAGGTTCAGGTTTGGTTGTCGGTATTTTAGCCTTTACAGCTTATCACATATTGAATGGCCTCATCGATAATTATGCGTTGGCCATTCAAAAAAACAACCTTGATTTTATCAAATTAATCAACTCAAAAGATGGCCATAAAGCGAAATAGAAGGTTCCATGCAGAAGTGGCTACTTCTGCATTGAGCGACATCATGTTCTTCTTGCTATTGTTCTTTTTGATCATCTCTACTTTGGCCAACCCGAACGTAATCAAAGTTCCACTGCCAAAATCGGATGCAAACGAAAAGACGCAACAACAGCACGTTACCCTTACTGTAAAATTTGATGAAAATCAGCAACGCCATTTTTATGTCAATAATGACGAAATTGCCTTTGCACAACTCGAGGGTGTTTTGATTGGTGAGACCAAAAAACTTGGCGACAATACTGTTATTTTACGTCTGCCATACGATGCGCAAGTTCAAGAGCTTGTCGATCTTCTTAAAATTGGCATGCTTAATGACCTCAAAATGATCATTGCAACAAAAGAAGGATAATTTGTTCAACTAGACCGGAGACCCCACATGGAACAATTTCAATTAGCATATATCGGCTCTCGC